>JBOHFU010000158.1:0-7560 GCA_050699675.1 Pseudonocardiaceae bacterium | reverse complement strand
GGCTTGCCGTCCGATGAACCCGGCCTGCTCACCGGATCAGCCGGCGTCGCCCTCGTCCTTGCAGATCGTGGACAGTTACCAGCGCCACCGGTCCCGCTCGGCGATCCTGCTGACCACCTCCTGGCCCGAGTAGCCGGCGTTGCCGGCGATCAGGAAGGCCGGATCGGTGAGCGAGCGGCGGACGATCTAACGGCACGATCTGTTCAGCTCGCCACGCAGCGTGGCGAGCTGGGGTCCCGGTGCCGCGTCCTTGCACCGCCGGGACTCCTGATCACAGCCAGGGACCGGCCGAACCGAAACCACCTCCGCCGGCCCCCTGTCTGTGATACCCCGATTGCGATCCGAGGGGAGCCGCGGACCATGCCGTCGAGTCTGCGCACAAACGGCCCGATGCTCCACTCCGCTCAATCCAGTACCAGCACTCAATCCAGTACCAGCCCGACAGTGTGAGGAAGTTACTATGATCTTGATCGTTTCAGAGTGTGAAGCAAGCGGGACGCAGGATGTGAGATGACCGAGGAAACCAGCACTGTCACTGACCTCGCAGCCGAGCTTCGCGGCAAGCTGGTCGATGAGCTGTGCGAGTGGGAGCCGTTTCGCGTCGCTACGGTCGAGGACGCGATGCGTACCGTGCCGCGACACGTGTTCCTGCCTGGCGTCGCCATCGAGAAGGCCTACTCCCACGGCAATGTCGTGACGCATCGGGACTCTGAGGGCGTGGCGATCAGCTCGGCGTCGTCGGCGGGGACGGTAGTCGGGATGCTGCAGCAGTTGGAGGTGCGTCTGGGGCATCGAGTGTTGGAGATCGGTGCCGGCACCGGTTACAACGCGGCGCTGCTGGCCTGTCTTGCCTGCCCGCAGGGGGAGGTGACCACGGTTGAGATCGACGCAGAGGTGGCCGAGGGCGCGCGGCAGAACTTGACCGCTGCCGGGTACTCAGGGGTGCGGGTGATCTGCGGCGACGGCGAGGAGGGTTACCCCTCTGCCGCGTGCTGCCCGCTTGGATCGCCACCGCGAATACCCGGTCACCGACCACGACCGTGAGACTGTCCTTCGTCGCCCGAGCCGATCTGACTCTTTTCGGTGTGGTGGTGATGCGGGCTGCATCACCCGCAGGCGCGGGCCGGATGGTCATCCGACCGGCAGCAGCCAGGTGTGCTCGCCTATGGGCTCGTCGAGCCAGACTGTGTTGCGCCCGTCGGTATCAACCGTCAAACCCAGGCGTTCCCAGCCGGGCCGGTCGGTGTCGACCCACAGTCGGTAGGCCCATTCGATCGGCTCCCACAGTGAGATGTTCCCGGATTCGGTCACGGTGTGGTCAGCGAGGCCGACGCGGGCCCACGAGCCATCCGAGGCGGTCAGGCTGGCTGCGTACGGCTCTCGGCTTTCGGGGTCGAGCAGCGCACCGAACTCCACTCCGCGGGGAAGGCCACCGAGTTGCGCGAGAAACCACACCACTGGCGCACCCCATGGCGGGACCGGCGCGGCGGTGGGTCGGCACCGTTCGCCTTTGGCCTGCTCGACGCGGGGTGCCGAAACGGGGTGGTCGTCGTCGTGCCGCATCGCCATGAACGACGCCCACCTGGTAGCGAATCGGCCCTCCAACGTGCCGTCGTCTTGGCGGTAGAGGTGAACGAGGTTCCCGGCGCTGATGGCAAGTTTGAGGTCGACGAGAACACTGCCACCGGGGGCGAGCTGTTCCGCCCAAGATAGGGGGACGGCCGGGACTGAGCAGGTCGCGATGATCCGGTTATATGGTGCGTGCTCGGGCAACCCGCCTTGCCCGTCGACGGCGGCGAGGGTGGGCCGGTAGCCCGCGCCGCTGAGTCGCTGCCGGGCGAGCGGGACTAGCTCCGGGTCGATGTCGACGGAGAACACCTTGTCGTCGCCGAGGCGGTGGGACAGCAGGGCGGCGTTGTAGCCGGTGCCGGTGCCGATCTCCAGGACACGGTGATCGTCGCGGACGTCGAGGATTTCGAGCATCCGCGCCATCAGCTCGGGGTTCGTGCTCGACGACACCGGTTCCGGGTAGCCGCGCCGACTTTCTAGGGCTGTGACCAGGGTTTTCGGTGCGTATACGCGGTCCCAGTGTGCGGCGGTTTCCCAGCCCGTCCACTGGCCGGTGTTGTCCTGTTCGTAGGCGCGGGGCACGAAGGCGTGGCGGGGCACACCCGTGATGGCGGCGTGCCATTCCGGTGTCTCGATGTCGCCGCGGTCCCACAGCAGGTCGGCGAGTTGCCGTGCGTGCGCGGCCCAGTTGAGTCCAGTGGTGGTCACTGGCTGCCTTTCATCAGGAGGTCGGCGAGTTGGTCGGTGAGCGGGGCTCCGGTTGCGTCTTCGATCCAGCCGTACTGCCCTCCCGCGTTGATCTCGAGGAAGGTCCAGCCATCTGGGCCGATCACGAAGTCGAGTGCACCGTAGGCCAGGCCAATTTCTGCCATGAAATGGCGGACGCTGTCGATGACCTCGGCTGGCGGCTCGACCAGCTTGTAGGTGTTGCTGTCGTAGCCGGTGCGCCAGTCGATGTAGGCCGCCGCAGTGTGCGAGTAGATCGCGGCGGTCGTAATGTGCTCGCCGACAACGAACATGCGCGCCTCGTACGCTTTCGGTATCCACCGCTGGAACTGGTGCGCGGTGACCTCGACGCCGCGCAGATCGGCCAGGTCGGCGGCATCCATCGCGCGGGTGTGGGCGAACTTCCGCACCCCGCTCTCCACGATGGAGACCGCGCCCAGCATCTTGTTGACCGTCTTTCCCTCGGATACGAAGTTGTCTACGGACACCGGGCAGTTGGTGATCATCGTGTCGACCACCCGCAAGCCGCACCGGGCCGCTACGGCGAGTTGGTACGGTTTGTAGCCGGAGTCGGCCAGGCGTGCCGGGTGGTTAACCCACAGCACCGGGAGCGACATCAGCACGCCGCCAAGCCCGTACTTAGCTTCGACCTTCGCGTGCTCGTGCTCGGCGGTGTTCAGCCCGGACGGGAAACGGTATGCCTTCGGCGAGCGGTACCAGACCGCGTGGATCTCCTCCAGGTCGACCACGTGGTGTTCGGTGCGCAGGTGACCGGTCCAGCGGCCCCCACGCAGCCGAGCGGAGACGCTCAGCCGTGTGGGGAACCATGCGGTGTTCAACCGGTGCACCGTGGCCCCGCGGTCTTGAAGGGCGAGCACCATCGTGTCGGCGCTCGGGTCCCGCTCTTCGGCCAAGATGAGTATCGACATGGTCAGTCGTTGTGGTAGTCCTCGGACGGATCTCCATCGGAACCGTCCGTGCTACCTGTGGTGGGTGCGGTCGGGGGCCCCATCTCGATCAGCGGCCGGCCTTCGCCGTCGACCCGGATCTGGCGCACCGGGTGGTAGTCACCGGCCGGGCTGGGCACCCCCTGGAACGGTATCGGCGCCATCCGCCGCAGGCCCCACGGGCGCACGCCCGCAGGTGACGGTGCCTCGTCGGGGCCGGAGGCGACCGAGCCGCGGGACAGTGGGAACTGTGCACTGTCCCCAGCCAGCGGTTCGTCGACGAACCGGCAATTCTGCTCAGCGGGGGTATTAAGGATTGCGGTCATGTGCTGACCTTTCGGTTTGTTTCCTACCTGCCGGTGTCTCCGACAGGAGCTTGGGGTGATGCGTGCCGCATCACCGGTCGGGAGACTTCATGGCTCCCGGCTGTCGCATGGGTCGGGTCCGAGTATGGGGACGATCCGGCGCAGGCGGATCGTGGCGGGGGCCAAACCTGTCGTTGGTCTCGCCTGATGCTTGCGGTGCCATGTCGGGACCGTCGCAGATTTCGTGCTGCCTGGCCATGCCACTTGTCATTGTCTTCCAGTTTTGTCAAAATCCGGCCCATGGAGGCCGCGTTCCTATCATTTCTGGAAGCCATCCGCCGCGGTGCTGGAGCTGTCAGCGCGGCCTATGCCGGGTGGTTGGTGCCTCACGACGAGCACGAGCGAGCCATCCTCCACGCCGCAGGCGCCGGACCGGTCCGCCTGCCTGGTTGGGTGCGCGACGACTTGGCCGACCGTATCGCCTCGCTCATCGGTTCTACCGTTCCGGTCAAGCACCGGGATCGTCTGGCCGAACTCGCGCGCTACTACCTGCGCCCCATCGAGGCGAAGCACCCCACAGCTAGCCGCGCCACGCTGAGCAACTGGCGCTTTGACGCTGCAGAAGAACTGACAGATCACCTGCGCAGGCCACATCCGGCTAGCCTGGCTTTTCAGCCGAAGGGCTCGCCGGAGAAGGGTGAACGGCTGTCCCTCGACACGCTGGCTCGCGACCCTGCCTGCCGTTGGCTGCTGCGCCTGGAAGACCAGGAACGCGATGTTGCGTTGTACCAAGTTTTTCGTGACGCCGCCAACGAGGCCAATATCAAGGCTGACACTAAGCTACTGGTTGGTGTTGCCCTCATTGCCGCCCGATTGGCTCCCGCAACCAACCCGGAACCGGTCTACGACTACGACGGCGTGACCCCGCTTCGCGGTCTCAACGGCCGCAAACACAGCCGCACCCGGTTGGCGCTTCCGCTGGTTCTGATGTGCGCCCAGCGTGTGGCGCTCAACGTCCGCCAGATTAGCCAGCGGGTAGATACCCGGGCGTTCCTCGTCATCGGCCAACGGCTGGTCGACACGACCGCCGGACCGCTCGCGTATCCCAGTCCGATCGCAGGCATGGAGCAACGCGGCGACTTCGATCCGGACCTGCTGGCTGAGGGCATCGCCCATGCCTGGCAGATGATCTCCACCGGGAACGCCAAACCGATTCTTGCCACCCTCGTCCGGCACGCGGCACTGGCAGCAGAGACGTTGAGCGCCCAACACCGCCAAGACCTGGCGCTGCTCAGCATGGCTGTTGCCCGAAGACACTCCGACCGACGGGCACTGGACATCACGGTGCATCACCCCTCGTTCCGCCATGACTCCGCCGACTCGGTGCTCTTCCAGCTCCGCTTCCGCCGGGAACGGCTCCTGCTGGCCAGCCACCACGACCCTGACCGTGACTGGAATCCTGAACTGCGAGGCATGGAAGACCTGCTGACCGTGCGTCGTGGGCTGCTTTCGGCCGACGACGCCCGGCGCGTGAAGAAAGTGCAGCTCCACCTCCGGCAGGGCATCCACTTCCGGTTGGCCCGGGAACTGATCACGTCGGGTCGGCCGCTCGATGCTGTTCCGGTCGCGCTCTGCGACACTGCGATCCAGGACATCATCGCCGCAGTTGACCGCATCACTGCAGCACTCCAGGCCAGCCTCCGGATCGCCGACGAAGACCACGATGAGATTGCCCTGGTCAACGCCCACCGCCGCAAGACCGAGGCCGAGGGTATCGTCCATCTGCTGAGCAGGGTCCGTCATCCCGACGCGTTGGCTGGTGCGCGCCGTCTGCAACGTGACCTGAACAAACTCGACGACATCTGCTTCGAGGAGCATACCGACGCCCGCTCCGACGTCAGGGTGCTGTGGCTGCTGGCCATGGCCGACCAGGCCATGCGCCGCAACGAGGACGAACAAGCTCGTGACTACGTCACCGCAGCCAAGGAAGCTTTGCCCGCAGGGATTCCGCACCTTGCCATCCGGGCGGCCAATATCGCAGCCACCATCGGCGAGGCAACGCTGGCCGGCCAACTGCTCGCCCGAGTGCCGCACCGCCACGTCTGGCCGTCGTACTTGCGACATTTGAACGCTCGGCTGCGGTCTGTTGAGACAGGTAAGGACAAGGCGGCCAGCGTCAATGCAGTGACGAAATGACGACCTGGGCGGCGGCCTCGTCGGCAGCGACAAGGGTGCTCTCGAAGCGCGGTTCTGCCACGTCTAGTGCCACGTCAACGGTGGTGCGCTTCGTACCTGCCCCGTCCATGACCGTTAGGCCAGCAGCTCGAGCCAAACACATACCCACCGCGCCATCCCAGAGCTTCTGCTGCTCGCGGTAGAATAACCCGAACGCGGGCAGGCCTGGCTCGGTGAAGGGGCTCAGGTCGATACAGCTGCGCACCATGTCGAGCGTCTGCGACGTGGTCTGTGTCTTCAGTTCGTACCCACGGGAGATCAGCACCGCCTCGTACGGGCGTGGCTTGCTCCCAGAGCTCCTGGTTACCGACAGCAGCTTCAGATCATCCGCCGGGGACAGGCCGCTGACTGACTGGCCGTTGACCTCGATGACTGAACCAACGCCGTTGTAGCGGACCGAAACCAGGCTGCGCCGCGGACCCAACTCCGGCGCCAGGACGTAGGCGGCCACCGGCCTACGCTGCTCGATCAGGCATACGACGTTGCAGAACTCTCGCTGATCCTCGGCGACGAACTGGGCTGTTCCGTCGATCGGGTCGATGATCCAGATCCGCTCAGCGCTGCCCGGCTCACCAGGCACGCCAAGCAGATGTGCGCTCTCCTCGGCGATGATGACCGCCTCCGGTTCCCGTGCCCGGATACAGGCGATGATCTGCGCTTCGATGGCGATGTCGGCCTCTGACAGCAGGGTCGTGTCGGACTTCTGCTCGACGTGCAGCGACCCGAGACGCGAGCGGTACTGCCGCAGGGTCGGCACCAGCAGGTCATCCAGGTCTTGCCAGAGCGCAGCCAGTTCCATCAGGCGATCCTATGGTGCGGGTAGCGGCGGCGCCTCGCGCGTCGGATTTCCGTTCCCGCGGGATCGGTGCGAGGTTCCGACCCTGGCGTGGTGTTCCCGCACCACGCCAGGGTCTCCTTTGTCGGTCAGTCCGTCGGGGGTCCCCCTTCCGCGGCCAACATCAGGGTGAACTCGGCCGGGACGTGGCCGGTCTCGTGGAACTCGCGCCAGCCGGCCACGTCGGGGAAGGTGCCATCGGCGATCTGTGCCAGCAGGGACCGGACCCAGGCTGCCTCAGCCCGATGCATCGCGAGTGCGTACTCAGCCTCGATGAGGAACAGCCGCCCCGGGCCATTGCTCTGCTCCAGCGCGGCGCGCCGTGCGGCGACATCGTCGTCCAGCGCGCGTGCGCGCTCCCGCAACGCTATTCCCCCATGAATGAGACCTATCAACGGAATGGAAGGAGAATGCCATGCCCTCAGGCGTTCACCATTGAGGGTTCGACGATTCGGCCCTGTGACAGGGAGACCAGGAACAGGCGGTGGGCGTCGCTGCTGATCGCCAGATCATCCAAGGGGATCCGCGCGGCTGCGTCTGGGTGGTGTTCGCCGAGAGGGATCGGCGGGAAGACTGCGGGTTTCGGGCGAGGTTCCCGGTCCACGGAGAGAGCGGCGGATCACCGCCGTACGCTCCCCAAGATGGACGTCGACGCGGCTGGCGCCGCCACCCCGGCAGAGCTCCGAAGCCTGATGGTTGACCGGTTGCGGGGGAATCGGCTGGTGCGCACGACACCGGTCGAGGCGGCCATGCGCGCGGTACCGCGACACCTGTTCGTCCCTGATGCCACCGCCGGGAGGGCTTACTCCCAGGAGAACATCGTCACTCGTCGCGACGCTGACGGTGTAGCTGTCAGTTCGGCCTCGGCGCCGGGAGTCGTCGCGGGGATGCTGGAGCAGCTCGACGTCCAGCCGGGACACCGGGTGCTGGAGATCGGTGCCGG
>JBOHFU010000157.1:0-7583 GCA_050699675.1 Pseudonocardiaceae bacterium | reverse complement strand
GCTTCCCAGCGTCCTTATCGCCACGATCTGGTAACGTCTGGTTACTCCCCGACGATAAAAGCAGCAGGGTTGGTCACACTATCGCGCGGTGGGGGACCTGCGATGCGTCTCGGAGTCACCGATCGGTCGGTGATCGCGTCCGTCTTCCGTGCGGTGCTGGCCTTCGTGTTGCTGACCTCGCTGCTGTTCGCGGAAGACCCCATCGCCACCGCCGAGTCAGAGGACTACGGCCAATACTCGCTGATGACTCAGCGCCATTCCGGACAGCTCTACTCCGGCGGGAGTCCCGCGGGGCAGTGGTCGTGGACACCACAGGGCGACGAGTCGGAGGTGTTGTGGGGCGACCCGGCACAGTGGCCGCCGGCCAACGCGGAACGGTTCATCCGCTCCGGCGACTGGGTATTCCTCGACGGATGGCGCGACCACGGCACTTACTACGTGCAGCGGGTGCACCGGGAGTTGATCGGCGACGGATCCTGCCGGAACCTGGAGCCGGTGCCATCGGATGGGGGCCGCCAGCACTACGTGCGGTGGACGATCCCACGACGGGCGTACTGCCTTCAGGCCTGGGGCACCATTACCGAACAGGTCACCGGCAAGACCGTGGACTTCTTCCATACCCAGGTCTGGTCCCCGCCTAGCAGTTGCCGCAACAGCTACCTCGGTATCCGTTCCTGCATCCGCCAGTGGGAATCGTGGTGGGACAACAAAGACGCTCCCGGTGCCCCGATCACCCGCAAGCTCGAGCGCACCGTGTCACTCGCCCGCGGTGTCGGGATGGGCTTCGTCATCGACCAGTCGTACCCGCATCCTTGGCATGCCGAACTGCATTCCGAGTGGGCCTGGTAACTGGGCCCGGTAACGCCGGCTACGTGCCCTGAACGGGTGGCAGCGGACCGACGTGGCCAGGAAGTGGCCGACCGGCCTTCCGCCGGCGTGCTTGCCCGTAACGTTCATGAGCGGCCTGCTTGCTCACCCCAAGCGAGTGACCGATCTCGGTCCATGGCGCGCCGCGTGTCCGGGCCAGCCGTACCAGCCGGGCCCGCCACCGGTCCACGACCCGAGCAAGCGTCTCCACCGCGGTCAAGGCCTCGAGTACCGGTTCCACCGGTCGCCCGTCCTTGGGCTGCTCGGTGCTCACCGGGGTGGGCTGCTCAGCGCTTGCGATGGCGTCCTGCGGGAGGTATCGCCCGAAGCGCTCCGCCGCGTGCAGCGCCTCGTAGGTCTGCCACGGCAACGGCGTCGAGCGAGGCGGGGCACGTCGGGTGCGCGGCGCAGGAATCGACTCACTCGGGTCGTTGGAGAACTCACCCTGAGCCGGCAGCTTCAGATACACCCGGGTGGTGGTTCCCTGCAGGCAGGTGTGCTGCTGGACCAGGTCGGACAGGTAGCTGACCAGCAAGAGGCCACGGGTGTGCGGTGGGCTGGGGTCAGCCGGTTGGCAGCCGACGACGGGATCGACGATGCGTCTAGGGTCTCCCACTCCGCAGTTCCGGACTTCGAACACGAGGTAGCCCCGCTCAACCCAGATGTACAGCGTGCCGGTCCCCCCGTGATGGACGAGGCTGTTCGCCGTCAGCTCACCGACGATCAGCTTGAGCTCCGCGTGATCGCCGTCCAGGCCGAGGCGAGTGGCCTGGTCGCTGGCGAACTGTCGGGCGTGCGCCTGATTGGTGGCGTCAAAGGTGAGGCTGGAAGCGGCGGCCGGCGAGACGGGTTGGTGGTAGTCGACGACGATGCGTTCCGGCGCGTAGGCGGTGCTGGCCCGCTCTCCGCTGGCATCGATCAGCAGCGGGTGGCAGGCCTGCACATCGGCGAGAGTCCGCGGGCCCAGTCTGTCGGCGTCATAGGGGCACAGGAGGGTGGCGCGTCGGCCGGCGAAGGCAATGTTGATCAAATCCTCGTGCTGGGCGCAGGCCGGGTACTCCATGGCGGTGTGGCTGGTCCACCGGTGTTCGCCGATGATCCGGACCCGCCCGGAGGGGTGGGCGTCGGCGAAGGTGCGCAGCACGCTGGGGATGATCCGCCCCGGGTGGCGGCCAGCGCGGGTCATATCCAGCAAGCGCACCCGCCCGGCGTCGGAGCCAAGTTCGGTAAGAATGAGCCGCAGGTTCGGGCCCGGCACTGCGACGGCCACGGGTTCGCCGGCCGCCAGCCCATCGCGGATGAACGATACCGTGCCTTTGAGGTACTCCGCGGTGCCACGGTAGAAGAACGCCGGGTGTACGAACTCGTCGGCGGAGCGAGAACCGACCACACTCACCACCTCGTCTCGATGCGACCAGCAACGTGTACCTGCCGACGGATCGGCAGGCATCATCACCGCGCCTCGCCCCACCGCTTAGAGTAGGTAGTGAACCCGGCGGTTACAACCCGATTGGCGTTGCTCACAGCAGGTTGCGACCAAAAATCTGATCAAGCACCCGCATTCAGCGGGCGCAAGGGGGTAAATCGGGTGCCGATAACCCCGCTCAGCCCGCTGAATGGGGGGCCAGGTCTAGGATCCGCCCATGACGGCGATCGAGGACCTGGTGGACCGCAACGCATCGCGCTCGGGTACCGGCCCCGGCGTGCTGGCGTCCCCGCCTAGCCTGCGCATCGCGGTGGTGGCCTGCATGGACGCCCGGATCGACCCGATCCAGTTGCTCGGCCTGCGGCCGGGCGAGGCACACGTGATCCGCAACGCGGGTGGCGTCGTCACTGATGACGTCGTCCGCTCCCTGGCGGTGAGCCAGCGAAAGCTGGGTACCTCCGAGGTGATGCTGCTACACCACACCAAATGTGGGATGGCGACCTTCACCGACGAGGACTTCTGGTCCGAGCTGCAGGAGGCCACCGGCCTGCGGCCGACCTGGACGGCCGGGACATTCCGCGACGTGGAATCCGACGTGCGGCAGTCGGTGGAGCGGGTTCGGCGTAACCCGTTCCTCACGAACACCACGGCGGTGCGTGGCTTTGTGGTGGATGTGGAGACCGGCGATCTCGCCGAGGTACTGCCGTCGCTGCCGTGAACACGACGCAACTGATTTCCTGGTTCGACGTCCACGCGCGTGACCTGCCCTGGCGCGAGCCCGGCACCACCCCGTGGGGTGTGCTGGTCAGCGAGGTCATGCTGCAGCAAACCCCGGTGGATCGCGTCGCCGGAGTGTGGACCACATGGATAGCCCGCTGGCCCACGCCCTCGAGCCTGGCCGCCGAGACACCCGGCACCGCCGTCCGCGCCTGGGGGAAGCTGGGCTACCCACGGCGAGCGCTGCGGCTGCACGCGGCCGCAGTCGCCATCGCCTCGCAGCACGACGACGTCGTCCCCGCGGAGGTGGACGTGCTGCTCACGCTGCCGGGGATCGGTGCCTACACCGCCCGAGCGGTAGCGGCCTTCGGGTACGGACAGCGCGTGCCAGTGGTGGACACCAACGTCCGGCGGGTGGTTGCTCGGGCGGTGCGCGGCATGGCCGACCCCGCAACGCCGTCGGTCTCCCGTGATCTGTCTGATGTGGAGGGTGTGCTGCCCGAGGCTCAGGCCGCCCGCTTCTCTGCCGCGCTGATGGAGCTCGGCGCTGTCGTGTGCACCGCTCGCAGCCCGCGCTGCGCTGACTGTCCGGTGGCCGACGACTGCGCCTGGCTGCACGCCGGCAAACCGGCCGGAACCGCCCCGGGTCGGCCCGGGCAGCGCTTTGCCGGGACCGACCGCCAGGTGCGCGGGTTGCTGCTCGATGTGCTGCGGGCAACAGCCGACCCCGTACCGCGGGCCCAGCTGGACGCGGTCTGGGTCGACACCCAGCAGCGCGATCGGTGCCTGGGCTCGCTACTCGTCGACGGCCTCGTGGAGCAGACCCTTGACGGCCGTTTCGCCCTGCCCGGGGAGCGCTGAGCGGCCGGTACGCCCGTAGGCTGGCGGCATGGCCATCGTGAAGATCAACGCTATTGAGGTGCCGGAAGGCGCGGGTCCCGAGCTGGAGCGCCGGTTCGCCGCCCGCCACGGGTCGGTGGAATCCGCCCCGGGCTTCCTGGGCTTCGAGCTGCTACGCCCCGTGGCCGGAGACGACCGGTACTTCGTCTACACCAAGTGGGAGACCGAGGAGCACTTCCAGGCCTGGCGCAATGGTCCAGCGATGGAAGCACACTCTGGCGACCGAGCAAAACCGGTGGCCACCGGATCCTCCCTGCTGGAGTTCGAGGTAGTCCAGTCAGCCGAGCCGTCCCCGGGTACCCCCTGACCGCCATTCGGAGCCGAATCGCGGCCCTGCGACGCCCTGTGGCCGCCATTCGGAGCCGAATGGCGGCCACAGGAGTCTGGGTCCGAGCTCAGTCCGGGCTTGCGGCGCTGTCCAGGTCGACTGGGAGTGCGTCGGGCACCCGCAGAGGCTTTGCCGCGCCGCGGAACGCGAACTTGGCGTTCTCGGTCGGGCCCTCGCCATCCCAGTCCTCGGTGTCGACGATAACGATCTGCCCGGCCTCGATCTCGCCGAACAGGATCTTCTCCGACAACTGGTCCTCGATCTCGCGCTGAATGGTCCGGCGCAGCGGCCGGGCACCTAGCACAGGGTCGAACCCGCGCTTGGCCAGCAGCTTCTTGGCCATGGTAGTGAGCTCCAGCTCCATGTCCTTGTTGCGCAGCTGCACCTCCACCCGGGAGATCATCAGGTCCACCATTCTGATGATCTCTTCCTCGGTGAGCTGGTGGAAGACGATGGTGTCGTCGATCCGGTTGAGGAACTCCGGCCGGAAGTGCTTCTTGACCTCGTCGTTGACCTTGTTCTTCATCCGCTCGTAGTTCGAGCTCTCGTCATTGCCCATCGAGAAGCCCAGGCCCACCGCCTTGGAGATGTCCGAGGTGCCGAGGTTGGTGGTAAAAATGATCACAGTGTTCTTGAAGTCCACCGTGCGGCCCTGACCGTCGGTCAGCCGGCCGTCCTCAAGCACCTGCAACAGGGTGTTGTACACCTCCTGGTGCGCCTTCTCGATCTCGTCG
Source organism: Pseudonocardiaceae bacterium (assembly GCA_050699675.1). Classification (GTDB taxonomy): domain Bacteria; phylum Actinomycetota; class Actinomycetes; order Mycobacteriales; family Pseudonocardiaceae. Next base: position 2,611 of record JBOHFU010000157.1, on the reverse strand, counting down.
AAGAGCACCACCGAGAACGGCTTGCGGCGCACCTTCTCGGTGAGCTGGCCGCCCTCCTCGTAACCCACGTACCCGGGAGGGGCACCGAAGAGCCGGGATGCGGTGTAGCGGTCGTGGAACTCACCCATATCGATCTGGATGAGCGAGTTGTCATCACCGAACAGGAACTCCGCCAGCGCCTTGGACAGCTCGGTCTTACCCACCCCGGAGGGGCCGGCGAAGATGAACGAACCCGACGGCCGCTTGGGGTCCTTCAGGCCCGCACGGGTCCGGCGCATCGCCTTCGAGACAGCCTTGACCGCCTCATGCTGGCCGATGATCCGCTTGTGCAGCTCGTCCTCCATGCGCAGCAGCCGAGTGGTCTCCTCCTCGGTGAGCTTGAACACCGGGATGCCGGTCCAGTTCGCCAACACCTCGGCAATCTGCTCGTCATCGACCTCGGCGACGACGTCGAGGTCACCGGCCTTCCACTGCTTCTCCCGCTCGGACTTCTTCATCAGCAGCTGCTTCTCCGAGTCCCGCAGCTTCGCGGCCTTCTCGAAGTCCTGGGCGTCGATGGCCGATTCCTTGTCCCGGCGCACCGCGGCGATCTTCTCATCGAATTCGCGCAAGTCCGGCGGAGCCGTCATTCGGCGGATCCGCATCCGGGCGCCGGCCTCGTCGATCAGGTCGATCGCCTTGTCCGGCAGGAACCGGTCGTTGATGTAGCGATCCGCCAGCGAGGCGGCCGCCACCAGTGCGCTGTCGGTGATAGACACCCGGTGGTGCGCCTCGTAACGGTCCCGGAGGCCCTTGAGGATCTCGATGGTGTGGTCGATCCCCGGCTCGCCGACCTGGATCGGCTGGAACCGCCGCTCCAGCGCGGGGTCCTTCTCGACGTGCTTGCGGTACTCGTCCAGCGTGGTCGCACCGATGGTCTGCAGCTCACCACGGGCCAGCATCGGCTTGAGGATCGACGCGGCGTCGATCGCACCCTCCGCCGCACCGGCACCGACCAGGGTGTGGATCTCGTCGATGAACAGGATGATGTCCCCGCGGGTGCGGATCTCCTTGAGCACCTTCTTGAGGCGTTCCTCGAAGTCACCGCGGTACCGGGAACCCGCCACCAGCGAGCCCAGGTCCAGGGTGTAGAGCTGCTTGTCCTTGAGCGTCTCGGGCACCTCGCCCTTGACGATGTTCTGCGCGAGACCCTCGACGACGGCGGTCTTGCCGACGCCGGGTTCGCCGATCAGCACCGGGTTGTTCTTGGTGCGCCGGGACAGCACCTGCATGACCCGCTCGATCTCCTTGCCGCGCCCGATCACCGGGTCCAGCTTGCCCTCGCGGGCACTCGCGGTGAGGTTGCGGCCGAACTGGTCCAGCACCAGCGACGAGGACGGTGTGCCCTCACCGCGACCTGAGCCGGACTCGGTCGGCTCCTTGCCCTGGTAGCCCGACAGCAGCTGCAGCACCTGCTGGCGCACCCGGTTGAGGTCGGCGCCGAGCTTGACCAGCACCTGCGCGGCCACGCCCTCGCCTTCCCGGATCAGCCCGAGCAGGATGTGCTCGGTACCGATGTAGTTGTGCCCGAGCTGCAGCGCCTCGCGCAGCGACAGCTCCAGCACCTTCTTGGCTCGTGGGGTGAACGGGATGTGACCCGACGGCGCCTGCTGACCCTGGCCGATGATCTCTTCGACCTGCTGGCGCACGCCCTCCAGGGCGATCCCCAGCGATTCGAGGGCCTTGGCCGCGACGCCCTCACCCTCGTGGATCAGACCCAGCAGGATGTGCTCGGTGCCGATGTAGTTGTGGTTGAGCATCCTGGCCTCTTCCTGGGCCAGCACAACCACCCGCCTCGCGCGGTCGGTGAACCTCTCAAACATGTGCACTCCTGACTGCTGCGCCGTCGCACGGCCACACTGGTCATCGATCCTCGGCACGAGACAGGCCGTGTGACCACTGTAGCTGCCGGGCGATGAACACGGCGTTTCGAACTTCGGTTTCGAACTTCTGCCCGACACCCGTTCCAACGTGCCGGCGCTGGTCAGGATTCCGGAGCGGCACGCCGTCCGCTCAGAGTGAACGAGACGCGCCACCACTGTCGGGTGGTCCCGCTCCACCGGCCGTGCTTCGAAGCCAACGCTGCGGTATGTTGCCCGATGTTAGGTTAGGCAACCCTGAACTAGGGCGCCTGAAAACTGGGGCAGCTAAGGCAAACCACAAGTAAGGCAGGGAAAAGGCCGTGCCGCAAGCCGTGGTGCCTGCCGACCCGAGGGCGGCAGTGAGCGGACCCTGCGCTGCGCACCCGCTGGCCGCGTCGATGGCGGCGGTGGACCGGGCGGTGGACTGGATGTCGTTCCGGCTACTGGACACCCCTGGCACCTCATCGACCCCTAGTTGCCAGTGGACCGCTTGTGACCAGTGGACCGCTTGTGACCAGGCGCTGTCCGATCCCGCATGCTTCACGCAGTGGCGCGCGGCACTCGCGCAACGGCTGGCGCAACAGCACTCCCACGTACCCGAGCAGACCACCGCCGCCCACGTGCTGCAGTGGTACCTGGGCATCCCGACCTACCTCGGCGCGATGCTGTTCCACTCCGCCCGGCGGGTGCCATCGCTGCAACCACAGGAC
>JBOHFU010000156.1:0-7584 GCA_050699675.1 Pseudonocardiaceae bacterium | reverse complement strand
GAACAGGCTCAAGGGTGTGTACTACGAAGAACCCGCCGAGATCGACGAGTACCGGCAGACACTGACCCGCCTGCAGGCCCAGGCCCTCACCCCGGCAGACTCCCCACTCGTGATCACCCGCATCGCACAGGAGACAACATGAACCACGCGAGCGGTCCGGGCGGCGCTGCTCGCGCATGCACCCACCGAGGAGTTGGCTAGAAATAGCTCAGAAGCAGCGTCGTCAACCGCCGGAACAGCTCGACGCGTTCGCCCGCTTTGAGCATCTCATCGATCGGTACATGACAAGCCAGCCGTTATCCGCGATGTGCGCCTACAACCGGATTGAGCTGGGCAAGGAGACGATCGCGCAGGTCGCCTGCCTGCATCCGACTGCGAACGACGGCGCGGCGCCATTCCGGCTGCACGCCTCGACCCGCGCCGCGGCCGCCCTGGGCGGGGAACTCGACCTCACCAGCCGCGATCTGTTCTCGATGGCGCTACGACGGGTCGATATCCGGCCCACCGATGGCAAGCTCGTCATCGACGCGACGGGCCTCGACTTCATCGACCACCGCAGCATGCTCGCGCTCGCGGACTACGCCCGATCCCTCGACGCGACGGTCGTGCTGCGGACCGACCTTCCCAGCCCGGCGCGGATAATAGAGATTCTCGACCTTCCCGATATGCAAGTGGAGCCATCGGCATGAGAACGGGCGCGGCAGCGGGCCACCACGGGTACTTCCACGAAGCCGCTCTCTACGACTCCGACGACGAGTTCCTGTCGATCGTCATCCCGTTTCTCGAAGGTGGCGCCGAGGCCGGCGAGCCGACCGTGGTAGCCCTGGGAGTAACGAACACGAAACTTGTGCGGGCGGCGATGGGGAACACGTCGAACATCTCATTCATGGACGCGAGTGCTCACTACAACCGGCCAGCGAGCGCCATCAAGTCCTACCGGGAGCTGCTGGCTGCGCACGTTGCTCGTGGCGCGCAGCAGATCCGGGTTGCCGGCGAGGTGCCGCATCCGGGTCTCGGGAAGCGGTGGGAGAAGTGGGCACGCTACGAGGCCGTCATCAACCACGCCTTCGACGACTTCCCGGTGTGGGGCCTGTGCCCCTACGACGCCCGCATCACCCCCGACGACGTGCTCGCCGACGTCGCGCGGACCCATCCTTATCTGGCGACCACCGACGGCCAGCATGTCCCCAACACCCGCTTTGAGGATCCCGCGGATTTTCTCACCCGAAGGCCACCCGCCGGGGCTGACCCACTCGAGACGTCACCGCCGATCACCGAACTAGTCGACCCGACGCCGGCGGCCGCCCGCCGCAGCGTCCGCAGCGCCGCCCGCGCCAGCCGCCTCGACCCCGACGAGCTCGAATGCCTGGTGTTCGCAGTGAGCGAGGCTGTGACCAATGCCTTCTACCACGGCCAGCCACCAGTGTGTCTCCGCCTCTGGGTCGGCCCGGACCGCCTCGTGGCCACGGTTACCGACCAAGGTCACGGACCCATCAACCCCTTCGTGGGCCTCCTCCCCACGACGAACAGCCGCTCCGGCGGCCTCGGCCTGTGGATGACCCACCAGATGTGCAGCCACGTGACGCTCGGGCGCAGCGACGAGGGATTCACCGTCCGCGTCGTCGCCGGTGACCGCGCCTCCCAGCCCGACTGACAACCCAGCTTTCGGCCGTACTCAGACGATCAAGGCGGTACCACCCCGTCGTCGGGTACCGGTCCCGCCCGCTCGACCTGCTCCGGCAGCAGTGGGGAGATCGCGACGGCCTGGAGAGGCGTATCCGGGGCGGCGACGTGCACCGCACGGACGCCCGGACGGGCTGCCACGGCCCGCAGCGCCGCGCCGTCGCCGACTACCAGAAACGCCACCACGCAGGCGCACCCACCGCGCAGCCGCGCAGCCTCCGCGGCGGCGACGGCGGCGGGGCGGCTGCCCGGCACCTCGCGGGACGCAACGGCCGCGCGGTTCTGCGCCGCGGACCGCAGAACCTCGGTGAGTTCCGCCGCCGGTCGCTGCCCGGCCAGATCACGGGTAATCAACGCGGTCTGCACCCGCGGCAGCGGAACGCGAAGCACCACCCGCGACAGCCGCACCCCTTGCGTCAGCTCGGCGGCGGGCTCCGGCTTGAGGTAACCCTCCAGCTGCACCAGCGCCCAGGCCGATCCCGACTCCGCGGCGGGTAGCGACGCCCCGGCCCGCCGCAGATAGTCCGCGACCGGCTCGCCGGCTTCGGGCCCGAGCCGCTGGACGCCGGCAACCGGCAGCGGTTCGCCCGGCTGCCCGGCTACCACAACCGCGACGCCAAGCGCCACGAACAGCGCTGCCAACACCGCCCACCGGGCCCGCGGCGGCATCGGCTAACCCTCAGCGGCCAGCACGTCCAACGCTCCGCGCAGGTCGTCGGGGTCCGGGCTGGTGAATTCCACCCAGCGGTCGTCAGCGGGATGCGGGAAACTCAGCCGCGCAGCGTGCAGCCACTGCCGGTCCAGCCCGAGCCGCTGTGCCAGCGCGGGATCTGCACCATAGGTGAGGTCTCCACAACACGGGTGCCGCAGCGCCGCGAAATGCACCCGGATCTGGTGGGTGCGACCGGTCTCCAGAGTCACATCGCACAGCGACGCAGCCCGGAATGCCTCGATCACCTCATAGTGCGTCACCGAGGGTTTGCCGCCGGCCACCACCGCAAATCGCCAGTCGTGTTTGGGGTGCCGGTCGATCGGGGCGTCGATGGTGCCCCGGCTGGGGTCCGGGTGGCCCTGCACCAGCGCCCGATAGTGCTTGGCGACGGTGCGATCCCGGAATGCCCGCTTCAGCGCCGAGTAGCCGCGCTCGGATTTGGCGACCGCCATCAGACCGCTGGTGCCGACGTCCAGCCGGTGCACCACACCCTGGCGCTCGGCCGCGCCCGAGGTCGCCAGCTGGATCCCGGCCGCAGCGAGACCACCGAGCACGGTGGGCCCCACCCAGCCAGGACTCGGGTGCGCGGCCACCCCGACCGGCTTGTCCACCACGACGATATCGGCGTCGTCGTGCACCACCAGCAACCCTGCCACCGGCTCGGCCAGTACCTGGGGCTGCTGCGGCTCAGGCAGGGTCACCTCGAGCCACGTACCGGTGGCGAGGCGGTCGGACTTGCCGACTGGGCTGCCGTCGACCAGCACCGCACCAGCCCTGGTCAGCCCGACCACCACCGTGCGGGACAGCCCCAGCAGCCGCGCCAGCCCGGTGTCCACCCGCATGCCGTCGAGCCCGTCGGGTACCGGCAACGCCCGGACGTCACTCATTCCGGGCCCCGGATCCGCCGACCACCGGACCGTCGGAGGCTGCGGCTGCCGTCGAATTCGCGACCGGTGGCAGCGAGCAGGACCAGCACCACACCGCCACACACGATCGCCGAGTCCGCCAAGTTGAACACCGGCCACACACTGCCGTCCGGCGCCAGCAGCGACAGGAAGTCCACCACGTGCCCGCGCAGCGGGCCAGGGGCGCGCAGCAGCCGGTCCACCAAGTTGCCCAGGGCTCCACCCAGCACCAGCCCGAGCCCGAAGGCCCAGCCGGTCGAGCGCAGCCGGGGTGCCAAGCGGACGATCGCCACCACGACCCCCAGGGCGATCAGCGACAGCAGCCAGGTCAGCCCGGTCGCCATCGAGAACGCCGCACCCGGGTTGCGGTACACGACGAGGTAGAGCCCGCCGCCCAACAGCTCCACCGGCGGATGGCCCTGCAGGGTCGCGACCACGATGATCTTGCTCAGCACGTCCAGCAGGAACGCGACGGCGGCGGTGGCGGCCAGCAGGCCGGTCCGGCGGCGCCCTGGCGACGCCTCGGGGATGTCCTGGTCGTCGGCGGCCGCTCCTTCGGCGTGCTGCGATGGGTTCACGTCACCATTGTGACCCGGTCCGCCGGCGGTCGATCAGGCGCCGGTCTCTCCCCGCCACTGGGCCAGCCGGCCGGCTCGGTGCACGGCCCGAATTCGCCGCTCGGCCTGAACCCGGTTACCGGCCGTGGTGACGACCAGCAGCTGGTCACCCTCCTGAAGCCGGGTGGTCGGCTGCGGGGTGAACCCCTCCCCGTTTCGTACCACCAGGCTGACCATCGCACCGATGGGTAGCCGCAGCTCCGACAAGTAGACGCCGTGCAGCCGCGAAGGCCGGGGTACCCGGACCTGCAGCAGTTCGGCGTCGATCTCGTCCAGCGGAGCATGGTCGACCACGATCTCCCTGCCCTGCTCCGGGCGGGAAAGCCCCAGCCACCGGACGACCGAGGGCAGCGTGACGCCCTGCACCACGGTGAGCAGCACGACCAGCACGAAGACCACGTCCACCAGCCGCTGGGCCCCCGGGAAGTCCATGGTGAGCGCGATCAGCGCCAGCACGATGGGCACCGCGCCCCGCAGCCCCGACCACGACATGAACGCCTGCTCCCGCCAGGGCACCCGAAACGGGCTGGTGGCGAGCAGCACCGACAACGGGCGCGCCAGCACGACCAGCACCACCCCCGCGATCAACGCGGGGATCAGCACACCGGGCAGCCGGGCCGGTGAGGCGTAGAGACCCAGCAGTACAAACAGCCCGATCTGAGCCAGCCAACCGAGCCCCTCGGCGAACGACTGAGTGTCGCCGCGGTGCGGCAGGTGCGCGTTGCCGAGCACCACGCCCGCCAGGTAGGTCGCCAGGAAGCCCGAGGCATGCATGCCCTGCGCGACGGCGAAGGCCAGCACGCAGACCGCGATGGTCGCCAGCGGGTAGAGACCGGTCGCGGGCAGCGCCGCCCGGCGCAGCACCCACGCTCCCGCGAACCCCAGCGCGGCCCCCACCAGAGCACCGACGAGCAATTCGTAGCCGATCAGCAGGGGGGTCCACCAGCGCAGCGGGTCGCCCGCCGCGATCAGCACCACCACGATGTAGACCGGCGCGTCGTTGATGCCCGACTCCAGCTCGAGCGCGCCCGCCAGCCGCGGAGATACCTTCAACGCACGCAGCACGCTGAAGACCGCCGCCGCGTCAGTCGAGGACAGCACCGCGCCCCACAGCACCGCCGTGCGCCAGTCCAGGCCCAGCAGCAGGTGTAGCGCCGAGCCGGTGACGGCGATGCTCACCGCGACCGCCACGGTGGCCAGCCCGATCCCCGGGCCGAGCGCCGGGCGGACCACCGACCAGCGGGTGGTGAGACCACCCTCGGCCAGGATCAGTACCAGGCCCGCGATGCCCAGCGTGGCGGTGAGCGGCGTATTGGAGAACTCGAAGCCCAGACCGGACTCACCGATCAGCAGGCCGATGGCGAGATAGAGCAGCAGCGACGGCAGCCCGAGCCGGGTGGAGACCCGCACGGCGAGCACAGCCAGCAGCAACACCGCCGCCCCCGCCCCGAGCGCAAGCTCCACCCCGTTCACGCCCGGATTCTCCCGCAGCCTCGCGGGTCAGCCGGACCAGGAGATCGTGACCAGATCCCGGTGGCGTGGGCCCAGCCTCGCCACCGCCTCGGCGACCTCGTCCCGGCGCTGCTCAGGCAGGCACAGCCGGCGCAGCGAGAAGGCGACCTCCGCCTCGGGACTCCGATCCTGGGCGGGCCGGGTCCAGCGCTGGACCTCGGGAGATACCCCGATCTCGGCAAGGACGGCCAGCACGTCGTCCGCGGTCGCGGGTGGTGGCCGGTGCAACCCGTGGAAGTGCGCCCACAACGGGTCCAGCCAAGCCCCCGGGTGTACGGCGTGCAGCTCGACGACAACACCGCGGCGTGCGGCGGCACCCAACGCAGCGAGGAACGGCGCCAGCTCGAGTGTGTTGTAGCCCACGTGGTGGCTGACGACGACGTCGGCAACGCCCGCCTCAGCCGCCGCCTGTGGCCACGGGCCGTGCACGCTGCTGTGCGCTAGACCGCGCTCAGTGCAGGCCCTTTCGAACGCGCACAGCATGTCGTCGGCGTGATCCACCCCGGTGAGGTGGGACACCTTGGGCAACAACGCGAGTCCGGCGGCGCCCGCACCGCACCCGACGTCGAGCACGGTCGCGCCGTCAGGACCGAGCAACTGCAGCGCGGCGCGACGGGACGGCGTGTCCTCCGGGGTCGCAGGCGGCACGAAGCGGGCGGGATCATGCCGGCTCGGGTCCTGCGGGGCGGCAGCGAGGATCTCGGCGGGGATTGCGCGGGCCAGCAGCAGCTCGCGCCAGCGGGCGGCGGCTGCGCCACCCGTGAGTGGCATTGGGTGCTGGAACACTGTTATGCACTCACGACCGCGACGGCGACCCGCACTGCGACGCCGTCGCCCACGATGCCGGCGAAGCCGTCCTCAACAAGCCCGTAGTCGACCCGTCGGGCGAGTACCTCGCCGGCGACGAACTGCTCGTGCTCCCGGGCCGCCGCAAGCACCGCCGCTGGTGCGTCCACCGTGAGCACGATCCGGTCGGTGACGTTCAGGCCGGCCTGCTTGCGAGCTTGCTGCACGATGCGCACCAGGTCCTTGGCGATGCCCTCGGCAGCCAGCTCCGCGGTGATCGCGGTGTCCAGCACCACCAACCCTGAGCCGGCCGGTAGCGCGGCGGACTCGCTGGCGTCGGCTGCAACCAGCCGCTCGGTGTATTCCCCTTCCAGCAGCGGGATCCCGCCCGCCGTCAGAACCCCGTCCGGGCCGCGTTCCCACTCCCCCGCTTTGACCGCACGGATCACCTTCTGGGTGTCGCCGCCCAGCCGGGGCCCGCAGGCCCGGGCGTTGACGGTGAGCTCGAAGCGGCCGTACGCGCCGACGTCCTCGGTGAGCGTGACCGACCGAACGTTCACCTCGTCTCGGATCAGGTCGGTGAACGGCGTGAGCGCGGCGACGTCCGGAGCCGCGACGGTCAGCGTGGGCAGCGGCTGGCGGACGCGGATGCCTCGCGACTTGCGCACCGACAGCGCGGCGGACACCACCTGCCGGACCCGGTCCATCGCCGTTACCAGATCCGGATCTGCGGGCAGGGTGGCTGGATCGGGCCAATCGGTGAGGTGCACCGAACGCTGCCCGGTCAATCCACGCCAGATCACCTCGGTGGTCAATGGCAGCAGCGGAGCCGCGACGCGGCAGGTCACCTCGAGCACGGTGTGCAGGGTCTCGATCGCCCCGGGCTGACCAGCCCAGAAGCGATCCCGGGACCGGCGCACATACCAGTTGGTCAGCACATCGCAGAACCCGCGCACGCTGTCACACGCCCCGGCGATGTCGTAGCGGTCCATCCGCGCCGCGACGTCAACGACTAGATCATGCAGCTTGGCCAGCACGTATCGGTCCAAAAGCTCTGGGCTATCGGTCCGCCACTGCCCGTCGACACCCGCGGCGTTGGCATACAGAGTCAGGAAGTACCAGGAGTTCCACAGCGGCAGCAGCGCTTGGCGGACGGCCTCCCGGATACCCTGCTCGGTGACCATCAGGTTCCCGCCCCGCAGGATCGGTGAGGCCATCAGGAACCAGCGCATCGCGTCCGAGCCGTCCCGGTCGAACACCTCGGTGACCTCGGGATAGTTGCCCTTGGACTTGGACATCTTGAGCCCGTCGTCGCCGAGCACGATGCCGTGCGCCAAGCAGGTGCGAAACGCGGGCCGGTCGAACAGCG
>JBOHFU010000155.1:0-7612 GCA_050699675.1 Pseudonocardiaceae bacterium | reverse complement strand
CGGCTCCCAGGCGCTGGTGAAGGCCGCTGCGGTGGCCGGCAACGAACTGCTGCCGGACGTGCTCGCCGAAGTGTGCGGCATCGACCCGGCAACCGTGGCGTTGCTGGTCGAGGACGGCGTGCAGGTCGGCGTCCTGGTCCGGGACGCCGACGGCATCCGGACCCAGCTGGCGCACGACCTGTTCCGCGAGACCATTTACGTCGGGCTCGCGGTCCCGCAGCGGTTGGCCTTGCACCAGCGGATCGCCGATGCCCTGGAGCATCGGCACGCCCGCGGCGGCGCCGTGGTGCCGGCTGACCTGGCCCGGCACTGCGCGGCGGCCGTACCGCTGGACGGCGCTGAGCGAGCTGTCCGCTGGGCGCGGTCGGCGGCCCGCGTCGAGCGGGCCCGACTGGCGTTCGGTGAGGCCGCCGCACACCTGGCCCGAGCCCGCCGGGCGATGGAGGACACCGGTGACCCGCAGGCCGGTGGGCCGCTCGTCGATCTGCTCGTCGAAGAGGCAGATGCCCGCGCTCGGGCCGGCGACTCGACCGGCGCACGCGCCCTGTTGGACGACGCAAGGATCCGGGCCACCGCGCTGGGCGACGCCGAGCGACTTGGCCGGGTGGCGCTGGGCGTGCAACGACTTGGCGCCCGGTTCGCGATGGCCCGTGACGCTGTCGTCGACGTGCTCGAGACCGCTCGCAGCGCGCTGCACGGCACCGGCACCGCACTGGAGGCGCAGCTCACGGCGAGCCTAGCCCGGGAGCTGCACCATTCGGTCCCCGCGCACCGGCCGCGGGCCCGGCCACTGTCGGAGCAGGCTCTCGTGCTGGCCCGCGAGCTTGATGACCCGGCAACCCTGGCCGCTTGCCTGCTGGCCCGCCACGACGTGTTGTGGACACCCGGTCGGGCCGCCGAGCGGATCGACCTGGCTCGGGAGATCGCGGAGCTGGCCGCGCGCACCGGGGACACCGAGCGGCACGCCGAAGGCCTGCTGCTCACCGCCAACGCCCTGCTCGAGAACGGCTCGGCGGCGTTCCGGGCCGCGCTGACCGAGTACCTCTACGCGGCCGAGCGGTCAGGGCAGCCCCGCCACGACTACCTGGCGTTGACCCGTCGCGGTGCGATCGCGATGATCGACGGCCGGCTCGACGAGGCCGAGAAGCTGATCGAGGAGGCGAGCGCGCTCGGCGAACGGATCGGCGAGCCCGACACAGGGAACGTCCGGATGTCGCAGCTGCTGGGGCTCGTGCGGGCTCGCGGCGAACCGCATCGGTTGCGCGCCACCGCCGCCGAGGCGATCAGATGGTGGGTTGGGGTGCCCTCGCATGCACACGCGGTCGCCGCCGGATTCCTCGCCTTGGCCGATGAGCCCGACGACCTCGACGCCGCGCGCAGGGCACTGGACACTGTGATGGCAATTGGCACGTGGCGTGACGACCGCTCCTACTTCTGGTCGGTCTTCGTCGGCGGGATGGCGACCGCGGCGGTCCGGCTGGGCGATCAGGCGATGTGTGCCCAGCTGCTCGCCGAGCTGGAGCCGGTCACCGGCGTCTGCGGGGTCAACGGTGCGCTGGTCTGCTTCATGGGCAGCAATGCGCACTGGGCCGGCATCCTGGCCAGGGCGTTGGGCCGCACCGAGGACGCCCGGCGCTGGCTGGAACACGCGTTGGCCGTGCACCGGCGGCTCGGCGCGCCGGTGTGGGAGGCCGAGAGCAGCCTCGAGCTGGCCGCACTCGGAACGGCCGGGAACCACGCCGAGCGGGCCGCTCAACTGGCTGCCGAGCTGGGCCTGCCGGGCGTAGCCGCGCGGCTGGCGGCCTCACGGGGCGCCCGACCAGCCGAAGCGGCGGACGGCGCCGACGCGGAGCTGCGCCGCGACGGCGAGCTGTGGCGGGTCCGCTACCAGGGCTCCTCGGCCCACCTGCGTGACCTCAAAGGCATGGCCGATCTCCGGATGCTGCTGGCCCGGCCCGGCACCGACGTGCACGTCCTGGAATTGGTCGGCGCAGGGAACCACGAACGTGACTCGGGAACCCTGCTCGATGCCACCGCACGCGCCGCCTACCGGCGTCGTCTCACCGAGCTCGACGAGGACATGGCCGCCGCACAGGACGATCATGATATGGGACGTGCGCAGCAGCTGGACACGCAGCGCGCTGCCCTGATCGCCGAGCTACGCCGAGCCGGCGGACTCGCCAGGCGTTCACGACCGCTCGGGGCCAGCACCACCGAACGGGCCCGCAAGGCGGTTACCGCGCGCTTGCGGGAGGCGATCCACCGCATCGAGGTGGTGCTACCCGAGCTCGGCGCGCACCTCGATCGCTCGGTGGTCACCGGTACGACATGTCGCTATGAGCCTGCTACGCAGGTGACCTGGCTGCTGTAGGGCCGGATTACCGAGGAATTGCCGCGGTGCTCCCCGGTTGCCCGGCCCACAGTTGGGCGGGGTTCTTGCTGCTGGCGCGGGTAGGCGATCGCTCCGGCGGCCAGTTCTCCTCGCTCGGCGGCTTGTGATGATCGTTGCCCCGGAGTGGTTTGGTGGCCCTCGATGTGGTCGCGCAGGTCGAGCCGGTCGCCGACGAAGAGCAGCACTAGGCCGTGTTCTGTTGCTGCTTCGCGCCAGCCGGTGGGGAGGTTCAGCGGCGCGTCGCGGAGCAGAGGCTGGGCGTGTGGCCAGGTGAGGGTCAGTGCTCCGGCTGGGTTGAGGTGTATCGCCCAGCCGGGACGCGGGCTCAGCGCCAGCCGGGGCAGGTCGGTGGCTAAGGGCAGTCCGCGGTTCATGACCGCGTAGAGCAGCACGTCGGTGCGATCCTCGGTGTCGGGTGACCGCATTTCGCCCTCCATGAACAGTGCCGCGAACGTGGTCGTTCCGTGTTGGCACAGATCGGCTTGCGCGTGCAGCGTCATCGTGTGCATCGCCTCGTCCTTCCCGAGGATGGTTGGGGTTGGGAGCCGGAACGAAGCGACGAGCGGGCCAACTCCCAACCCAGCAGGCTCGGGGGAGAGCACTTTCCGGCGCATCGACACCCGAGTTGTCGATCTTGAAACTACCGTGGGGGCCAGCGTCCCAACCGCGTGTACCTCGATGCGCTTGGGCTTGGCTTCCTCCACCTTGGGTACCACCACCTGCAACACGCCGTCTTCGGTCGATGCCTCGATGGCATCCGCCTCCACATGCAGGGGCAGCGTGATGGAGCGACGGAAGAATCCGTAGCGGCGCTCCAGCACGTGGAACTGCTCATCTGGTGAGTCCTGAGTCAGCGGCCGCTCGCCCTGGATCGTGAGCAAACCGTCCTGGAACGCGATCTCCAGGTCCTCGACCTTGACGCCGGGGAGCTCGACTGTAAGAACGTATGTCTCCTTGCGCTCCGAGATGTCGACCGGCAGCGCCCAGGCTGGGGCACTGGTCGCACCCGTGCCTGGCGGTGGGGCCTCCTGGCCGCGCGCCTGGGCGAACAACGCGTACATCTGATCTATCTGGTCCTGTGCGCCGCGCAGGTCATGGAAGGCATCCCAGCGCGTCGTGACGGCCATCTCAAATTCCCTTGTTCGGGTGTTTCGGCGGCTCGGGATGAACATAGGTCCTCACGCAGTGCGAAGGGCGTTCACTTGTCAAGCTGCTACGTTCACGATAACGTGAACAGTGTTCACTGTCAGAACGAGGCTGGATGTAACCGATAGCTCCCAGTCGCATGTGTGCAAGTATCTGGACAATTGTGGTGGTTGCCCCGGCTCCATGGGGTTTCGCGAGCGCACCGTCGGCAACGAGCCGTTGATTCCTACCCATAGTGGTGCTGATTCTAACAGATCGGGCAACGACATTGCCGGATTAGTCGAATAGGACTGCGGGTGATAAGGATGAGATTCAGCATCGACCTTACTGAGCTGGTCAACGCTGGACGATTGGTCGTGGTATGCACGTTCGTGGTGGTGGCACGGGCGTGCGACCATAGAACCCATGACAGCGAGCCACCAGCCCACCCTCATCCTCTGGGACATAGACCACACACTGGTTACTATCGGCGAGGTCAGCCGCGAAATTTACGCGAACGCGTTTGAGGAGGTTGTCGGGCAGCCGCTGCGCGAGCTGGCTAACATGACCGGCCGAACCGAGCGAGCAATCTTGACTGAGACGTTGGCGCTGCACGGTGTCTCGAATCCTGAGAATAAGTTCGACGACCTCTACGCGGCACTCGCCAGAGCGGCCGACAAACTTCGTGAGCGGATGCGCACGGCCGGACGACGACTGCCTGGCGCCGTGGAGGCAATCGCGGCACTGGCGCAGCACACTGCGGTGCAGTCCGTCGTCACCGGCAACCTTGAAGCGATCGCAATTACGAAGCTCGAAGTATTTGATCTTGCGGGGCGTTTGGACTTCGAGATCGGTGGCTACGGCTCAGATGGCGATACCCGTCCACCGCTCATTCACCGGGCGTGGCAGCGTGCTCGGGACAAGTACGGCCGAACGTTTGAGCCGGACCGGGTCGTGGTTATTGGGGATACACCGTATGACGTGTCGGCCGCTCGCGAGGTTGGGGTGCGTGCTGTCGCCGTCGCCACCGGCGATAGTACGGTAGACGAACTCGCGGCAGCCGACGCCAGCGCCGTCCTTCCTGACTTGACCGATACCACAGCGGTTATTCGGGCGGTTTATGGTGTAACGCTTGCCTAGCTATACACATAACACTTTCACTTGCGCCAAATGTGATGGTTTTAACGAATGGTGGTTGGAGCAAGATTAAGTGTTTTGTCTTAGCCTGCTGGGATTGTTGGCTCCATGACTGCAATGTAAAGCTCGCGAAACTCGCGTACGGTCTTGCTGGCAGCATACGGGTCGAGCGCTTCGCAAAATTCGCCAATGCGCTCAATGACGCGCGCCGAGCCAATTGCTTCACTGAGCGCCACTGCCTCGGAAGCTATTTCACAAGCGCGCTCGACGTCGTGTTTCAGCAGGTAGCATCGAGCTAGCCGTATAAGATAGTGCACTCGATCACGAACACGATGCGGTGCCTTCTGTGCCAAGAGGTCGAGGGCTCTCCTGAGCGCAGCACACGCCTCGGTGGTCATGCCGAGGTCGAGGTAGCATGCGCCCGCTTGAGCCGTAACCTCGACCTCGTCGACATAAGAGATCCACAACGGTTCTTCCTGCTGTCCGGCGCTACTGAAGGCCATGCGCATCTCATCGAGGCTACGCAGACAGTCATCAATGTTATGCAGGCCAGCATGGGCACGGGCAAGTCGAGTAGCCAGCATCGTCTTGGTGAGTGGCGTCAAACTGCCGTTACCGATATTGGAAGCTGTCTGCGCCAGAGACAGGGCTGAGGTAAGTCGTCCTCGGTAAGTTTCTTGGAGGCTCAGGTAGGCAAGAGAGCTAGCCGCAAGCGCTGGCTGCTGGGACTCGTGGGCGGCATAGACCGCAGTCGTGAGGTGGCGACGGGCAGCTCCGTGGCGATTACCATCGAGCGCCAGCCAACCGGTCATCTGGCTCAGCTGCGCAAAAGCAGCCAGACCGTCCGCCGGCTCCTGTTCAACATTGGCGCTGAGCCGTGCGACGTACCGCGACAGCGGCAGGTAAAGCGTGTCGCCACCAAGCTCGTCATCCAACTCCAGGAAGAGTCTGAGCAATACATCCGCGCGGTCGGCGAGCGACGCGCCCTCAAAGGCCGAGACACCTACGCTCCTCATCTCGCGATTGCTGAGTAGCGGAAGGCGGTCGGCGGTTAAGTCATTCAGGAGCGCTGCCAGCTCAAGACTGCCCTCGCCTACATACGCAGTATCTAGCGAAACATCATTTCGACTCAGCACGGCTTGGCGAGTCTGGCCTGGCATGTCAAACCAGAGCAGTTCGGGCGGTATCCGCAGCACCCGGGCCAGTGCTGCAAGGTATCGAGATGACGGATCAGTGGGCCGGTTTCAAACCGGCTGACGTGGGGTTGGCGGAGACCTATCCACTGGCCGAGCAGGGTTTGGGAGATACCGCTCGGACCGTAGACCGCGTGATGGTAGGGATGTGTGCGGTAGACCCGGGACACCCAGCCCATGTGCTGGGCGGCAAAAGCTTCCCGGAACTGCTTGCTCTGCCAGAACTCGGCGGGAACCTCGGGCGGAGCGATGAGCTTGTCCCGTGAGGCCCGCTGGCAGCGGGCGCACTGGTGATCGGTGTTGTCCTTGGCCAAGCGTGTGCCGCAATGACAATAGTATTGTCGTGCTCGCTGCGCTCCCACTTATGTCCCCTTCCGGTGCTGACCGGTTTCCGGAGGGAGAGTGTAACGGGCGTCTCATCATCTGTGATCCGGGAGTGTGACGAGCGAGGCGAGCCTCGCCTTCGGATCGGTATATAGGTCAATACGGTACCTGGTATGTGCCTATGCGTGATCACCCGCTTTGGTGATCAAGGCCCAGAGCCGGGCTGAACGCTGGCTGGTGCGTCTCCCCATCGGGAGGCCTCGCCTTCGCCAGCCCGGTACTCCCCCGGTCCTGGGTGCCGTCCAGCCGCTGCGGTGGCGCATGGATACCAGCGGAGGTACGGACCCGCACTGGTCCGGCCTTCCACGTCTAGGTCGAGAGGAACCCCATGCCCGGCAAACACCGACTTAGAGGCCGTCGAGATGAAAAGGCCACGCCGCGTCGGCGCACTGTCGAGGTCATCGACGCTCATACCCTCACTGCGCACTTCTTGACAAACGACGCTCTTTCCGCTGGCCGTCTGCCCCAAGGTAGCTATATCGCTATCTGCGGCCAAGATGTATTGCCTGCCAGCCTTGTTGAGCCTGGATGTGGCCGGTGCCCGTCATGTATCTCGATCCCCACTCAAAGATCGAGGCCGTGATGACCTGGTATCTGCAATCCCTGAACTCTCAGGACACACACCGGGGCCACTTGCGCCGTGGCCGAGTGCTGGCTGTCTGTGGCGTGGAGTTCTCACCACTTCGGGCGCTTACCACTCGTGGTCCGGCTCTGCCAGGTGAACCGCCTGATCCTGAGCAGATTTGCCCGGAGTGCTACCGCAGGCCGGAACACCATGACTGACGAAGATCGTCAGCTCCTGCTTGATCTGCGGCGTATGGCTGATGCGTGCGGGGCGTTCTGTGCCGGAGTCATAGAGCATGATCTTTCACAGGATGACCAGCTTGCTTTAGGCGACTGGTTGGTTGAGATGGCGGAGCGTATCCGCAGGCGGGGACTGAGGACCCCCGTAGTTATTGAGGGTGAAGGCGGATACCAGACGACACCGAGCGCAGTTATCCATCCTATTGGTCAGACAGGCGGAGTGATATGAGCAAGGGTGGATATACACCTAGCGCATCGCCAACCGGGTGGGTGTTCTTTGATCGGCATCGTCAGAGGGGTTCACTGTTCGGTGGCGGAGGGGTGATCCTGTGGCCTATGTGTTGCGTGGGAAAAGAATAGGTGATCACGGGATGGCGGATCTGCTGGGCACTATTCCGGTGTTACCGGGCGGGTGGAGCGATGTGGCGGAGATACGGACGGTGGGTAGGAGGCAATGCCACTAAGTTAGGCGATCCTGCGTAGTTCCACAGTCGGTGGCCCATCATGTTTGGTTCCGATGTCTGTAGCGCGTTTGACTCGGTAGGAGTTGTGGCGTGCTCGTTTGACCACACGAGGG
>JBOHFU010000154.1:0-7718 GCA_050699675.1 Pseudonocardiaceae bacterium | reverse complement strand
CGCTCACCCGCAGCGCGGGCCTCCCTGGTGTGCAGGTCGAGACAGAACGGGCAGCCGTTCAGCTGCGAAGCGCGAACTTTCACCAGCACACCGATGACCGGGTCGAGCTTGTCCTCGGCTGCTTGGCCGAAGGCCACCATCGCACGGTGGACATCGGGGGTGATCATGGGCAGGTTCACCCGGGTGGCCGGCGCAACGTCATCAGTCATGGGAGGTTCTCCAGCGTGTGGTAGCCGCCGTGGAGGAAGATTAGAAACGTCTCTCCCTGCTGCACCCCGGCAGCGACGACCTCACCGACGACCATGGTGTGGTCGCCGATGTCGAAGCTGCCCCACAGGACACACTCCAGCCAGCCCGGCGCGTCGAGCAGCAGCGCCCCGGTGTAGCGCCCCGGCGACGCGCACAGCGCGTCGATGCCAGCGGCGCGGGTGGCCCGGTCTTTGGCGAAGAGGCGAGCGACGTCGGCAGCGGCGCCATCGAGAATGGAAACCGCCCACGTCTTCGTCGCCAGCAGATCGGTCAGGAATCCGGAGTCACGGCGCAGGCACAGCGACACCAGTGGCGGGTCAAGCGAGACCGAGGTCAGCGAGTTGACCGTCACCGCGTCATGCCGCCGGCCCTTCACCCGGTCGGCGTAGGTCGTCGCGACACACACACCGGTCGCGAAGTTCCGCATGGCGCTGCGCAAATCGGGTGTCACTTTTCCATTTCTTCATTCGTGTTCTGGTCTGCTAGCCGGAGTCCCGGTGAGCGCACGCTGCTGGCAGTCCGCGACGATGAGCAGGAAGTTCATGAAACCTTGCTGGTACGCCGACAAGAATGCCTGCTCGATACCGTTCCGGAACTCGGAATTCCGCCGCAGCTCCCAGTACGGGATCGCATCGGCTGTCAGGTCCGTCACCTGGCAGGGAATGAGACCATTGGCCTCCAACGCAGCAAAATAGGTGCTGCGCGAATGGATGTGGCAGTTGTAGAATCGATTGATCTCCTCGATCTCGTGGCGCGGGGGCGATACGATGTCGTTGTAACACCACGTGATGACGACGTACCGGCCGCCGGGCGACAGCAGCCTCGCGAACTCCCCGAACGCGTCGAACAGATCGACGTACATCGTCGTCTCGTTCGACACGACACACTGGAATGACTGGCCTGGAAATCCAGTCGAGCGCATATTCCGGTAATGGAATTTCACCCGGTCGGCACAGCCCCGCTTGATCGCCAGCTGCCGGGAGAAATCGATCTGGTATTCCGAGATGTTCACCCCGTCGACCCGGCAGCCGAATCGATCGCCGATCATGAAGCTCGTGCCACCGCGTCCTGATCCGGCGTCGAGGACACGGTCGTAGGGCGACACAGCGCCGAGCGCGGAGATGATGACTTCGACCTGCTGACTTTCCAGGCGATGCATCTCTTCGACGATCCGGTGTTCCCGCGTTTCGGCGGGTCCGTCGAGGGCTCCGGGATCGAATGCGCCGACGCCGTAATGATGGTGGTACAGATCGTCGATCTGGCCCGGGAGAAGATTGATCTTGTCGTCCTGTTTGTTATCCCAATAGCTGGCGATGTCTTTTTCGTACGAGCTGCGGATCACGTCTACCCGCGAATCGAAGTTGACGCTCACGGTTGATGTCCTTTCAGTAAGGGGTCATGTCCAGCGGCCTGTGCCGTAGGTGGCTCCGACGCCCGTCAGCTGCGCCCGCAGTGCCAGGCGCCGGACCTTGCCCGTCCCGGTGCGGGGAACCTGGTTCCAGGTCAGGACGATCGGCTCGTCGAGGGCCGGCAGATCCCGGACGGCAGCTCGCCAGCCGGCGGCGTCGAGGCGGCCGTCTCCCGTGACGACCACCGGCAGCGGGGGCGCCCCGGGCGTGCCCAGGACGATGCATTCGAGTACCTCCGCAAGCCGGTCGTCGATCACATCCTCGAGCTCGACGCAGCTCATGCCGGGGATCTCGTCGACCTCCCGGTCGAGGAACACGACGCCCCTGCGCGTGACGATGCCGATGTCTCCGGTGTTGAACCAGGGGCCGTCGGCCTTCTCGTCCCACCGCTGCTGCTCACCGAGGTAGCCCAAGCATCGAGCCTTCGTCCGGGCCATGATCACCCCCGGCTGCCCCGGCGGGAGGGCACGGAAAGTCTTCGGATCGACCACGCGCAACCTGACCCGGCCCGGAGTGGGCAGCCCCTGGTTGCGGGTGGTCGGATGCCGGTCGCCGCGAGCGGCAAGTGCTCTGCGGGTGAACAGGCGAAACGTCAGCGGCCCGGTCTCGGACTGGCCCCAGCCGTGCACGAACACCGCACGCGGTCGCTTGGAGGCGGCGAGGAACGTCCGCACCGCGGGTGGGTGGATCGCGTCGTAGGTGCTGACGTACACCCGGACGTCGCAGAAGGGGCTGCCCGGCTTGGCGGCCATCGGCTGCCAGCGGATGAAGGTGGACGGCAGCCCTTCGAGGATCGTCGGCGGATGGGCCCGCAGGACCGGTTCGGCGCGAACCGGATCGTCATCACTGATGATGACGATGTGGCGGGGCGCCAGGGTGAGCGCCACCGCGGTCCAGCAGAAGGTCCGGCCGTGCGAGAAGGCGCTGGCGGTGGCCACGGTGTCGCTGAGCCGGCCGCCGATGACCGGCCAGCGGCGGGCTTCGAACTGCGCCAGCTGGCGAATGATGGTGGTGGTCGAATGCAGCGTCAGCTTGGGGAGGCCGGTCGTCCCGGAGGTGGGGCAGACGACCAGTGGCTCGTCGTCGCCGCGGCGGTGCGGCGGTGGCGGTGCCTGACCGCGCACGCTGTCCAGGGACAGCGCCCCCGGCGCTGAGCGGTCGATGGTGAGCGTCGTCTTGGCCAGCGCAGCCAGGTCCACTCCCGCCCGGCTCGCCGCGTCGAGGGTCTGGGCGGTCGTGACGAGGACGGCCGGCTCGAGCCGCTCCAGCAGGGTCTGGATCGCGTCCGGGGGCAGGTTGTTGCGGATCTTGGCGGGGACGGCGCCGGCGCGCACCGCGGCGTAGGCGAGCACGTCGATGTCCCAGTTGTTGCCCTTGACGATGGCGACCCGGTCACCGGGGCCGGCTCCTGCGGCGGCCAGCCATCCCGCGGCGTCAGCAGTGAGGCCGGCCAACTGCTCGACGCCGTAGGTGACCCCGCCGTCAGGGGCGATATCGAACGGACGGTCGAGGTGGACGAGCGTGGTAGCGCGCTCGGCGGCGTCCTCGAACAAGGTGCTCGGGTTGATCAGCTTCACACTGACTCCTTTCCCACGACAGACCGGGACGGTCGTCGCTGCCCGCGCCGCCGATCCGGCGCACGGAGGTCCTGACCCGCCCAATCCCGGTTCTGGCTCACCAAGCCGTCCCGGAAGTAGCCCCAGGGACCGGTCACCGCACGACGGATCTCGTCTGCGCCACTCCTGAACAGATCAGATCCGAAGACGCGCAGCGCACTGAGTCCAGCGTTGAAATAATGCTGCCGGATGAACTCTGGCGAACGGTATTTTCCCCACCACAAGAGCCGAAGAACGGGCGCCAGCGTGCCCACGCCGGCCGGGCACCGGTCCTCGGGATTCAGCAGCTGCCACGGGCCGGGACACAGCCGGCTCTCTTCGAGTAACCGGTAGATATTCCTCGACGCCTCGGCCGGCGAGATCAACTGATCGCGCACTGCCTTCATCTCGGCCACCGCACTGGTGAACAGCTGCCAGTACGGCGGATAGTCGATCGCCTGCAGCCCACGGTAGGGATGACACTCGAGCTGCTCGAAAACTGCCGGGTCCCGGTGCTCCTCGAACCGCACGAGCGACTGGACCATGGGGTTGCCGCTGTACAACGACGCGACCATCCACACCCGGTGCCAAGCATTCCAAAGCTCAAAGTCACGAAACGCAATGTAGGAACACGCCACGAACTGGTCGTAATACGCGAAGACAGATTTCACCCAGGTGCCGACATACTCGAAGTTCCCAGTGGAGAAATCCTGTTGTCGCGTCGCCGTGATGAGCCGGTGAGCCAAAGCGTTCACGGCCATGGCCGTGACCGTCAGACCGCTGGAGAAGAGCGGATCCACGAAATCAGACGCGTGCGGCAGCAAGCAGAAGCGGTCACCGACCACGTGCCGCGAGGAGAACTGGAGACGGCTCGTGCGCACCCAGCTCCGCACCGGGGTGGCGTCCCGAAGCTGCCTGACAATGCCAGGGAAGCGTTCCACGATGCTCCAGAACTCTTCGTCCGGCGACAGCTCCTGCTGCTCGGGAAACTCTGCCAGATCGAGGACGAGCCCGACGCTGCAGAGCGGGTTTGTCGACATCGGATGGTTGCCGAACGGGATGATCCACATCCACCCGCCCTCGAAGATGTGATGCAGCGTGCCCTGAGCGACTGGCGTGGCCATGCCGTGCGCTCGCCACATCGGCCCCATCTGCTCATAGAGCGGGACGCCCACCATGTGGGTGAAGATCGCCCGCGAGCGCGTCTCGAACGGGCACGGCTGTTCACGCAAGCCCAATATCCGGGGAATGATGGCGCCCGGTCCACCGGCGTCGACCACGTAGTGCGCGGAAAAGGATCTGTTCTCCTTTCCCTCCGTTTCGAGCCGGACGCCGTCGGGACCGAACTGCACGTCGGTGATCCGCGTTTCAGTGTGGCAGACCGCACCGTAGGAGGTGGCGAGCGAGAACAGGTATGCGTCCACATCCTGGCGGAAGTAGTGCATGTCGGGACCGATGGGGGGCGCAAAGGTGGGAAACTGGGTGCATTCTTTCGGATCGTTGGATTGACCCGCACGGTGGTACACGAAACTGAAGCTCCGCTTCACCCCACTGGTGGCTGCGACGTGCTCCCGCATACTGCGGTAGTTGCTCAGGTACTGCAGCTCGGGCACACCGTACCGGGCTGCCAGCACGCGCATACCAAGGCTCGAATCGGGAACGGTCGCCTCGCCGATGGCGAAACGGGGATGCGATCCACCCTCAAGACAGAGCACGCTAACGCCGTTGCGCGCGAGGATCGTGGCGAGGATCGTCCCCCCGATACCTCCCCCGATCACCGCGATGTCAAAGCTGCTACGTTCGGCCATGAAACGCTCCCGTCGCATTGCGTGCGGCGTGATCGGGGTGGGCCATGACCCGCCACGCGGCCAGGTCGGCCGAGCGAACGGCTCCTTCGCTGGCAGGGCGCAGCATCACCCAGTCGCCCGCGTAGTCGACGGCGCGAAGGGGGCGACGCAGGAATTCGGATCGCAGGCCCACGGCGGCGGGAGTCGCCTCCGGTAATCCGTGCCGGTACCGGTGCACGAAGTTGGCCACGGTCGCCTGGCGCAGCCCCGGCAGGTAACGCTCGGCCTGCGTGGTGAGGCGGCGCACCACTTCCTCGTCAGGCGCGTCGATCAGCTCCCGGGTCGTCAGGGGACACGTCAGCAGCGTCACCAGGCCGCGGCCCGAGGGCGCCCGGCCCGGGTGCTTGAGGTGATCGACCATGATCACTGAGACGACCGGGTCCTCCACCGCCGGAAGGATCAAGGTGTAGACCGGCCGGGCAGCCGGAGGTGCTAGGGGTCGGTCGAGCGCGCAACTCACCCTGAGCACGGGGGCGTAGGTGCATGCCTCGAGGTAGCGGTGCTCGTCTGGTGGCGCGTTCGCGTGCAGGTCCCGTGCCAGGGGAGCGGGCACGCACAGCACGACCGAGCGCGCGCTCAGGCTGGCGCTGTCGCTGACGATCCGGCCCGAGCCCGGCGCGGAGACGACCTCCCGGACTCGGAAGCCGGTGGTGACCTCCACCCGCTCGGCGAGCCGGCGGGCCAGGGTGTCCATCCCGTCCCGGTAGGTCCGCCAACCGGCGCTGCTCCCGCTGACCAGCAGTTGGCTGACGAACGGAGCTGCGGCCGACCGGTCGGTGTGCCAGCTGAAGAAACCGCCCACAATCGGCTGGAAGAGATAGTCGTGCAGCTCGTGGCCGAAGCGATCGCCCAGCTGCGCGACGGTCGCGTCACCGAGCGGCGTGCGCTCGGGACAGTCCGGATCGAAAGCATGTCGCCGGCGGCCAGCCCACGCGATGAACCGCAGCAGGTCGCGCCGCCCGCGCCACGACAGTCCAGCCCCGGTCACGAATCCGAGCGGGCGGCCCACGTTGTGGTGGGCACGACCACCGCGCCACACCGCGACGGAGGTGGTGATGCGCGGTACCTCCGCCGCGCCCAGACCCAGTTCGCGGATCAGCTTCCAGGTCGCGGGATTGCCGACCATCGGTACCAGCTCCGCGCCGGTGTCGATAAGGTAGCCGTCGTGGCGCAGGGTGCGCATGCGCCCGCCGACACCGTCAGCCGCCTCGAATACCTGGACCGATCGGCTGGCAAGCTGCAGCGCGTAGGCGACGGACAGGCCGGCGATCCCGCCCCCCACCACGGCCACGTCGAGGTCCGGGCTCATGACACGCCCTGCCCGATGAGCGGATACAGGATGTTCACCACGACCAGCGCCGCGACGGCCACGCGGTGGATCCGGATCCCGAGCCGGCGGGCCACCAGGATCTCCCCGCGGACCAGACCGGTCCTGAGCTGGACGGCACGCAGCACCATCACCGGCAACATCGCGAGCGGGAACCACCACGGCGCCACGCCGGCTGCCGCCGAGACGATGATGATCACGGCCTCGGCGAGGGAGAGCACGCCGATGAAAGCCGCATTGCCGCGCGCCGAGACGGTTGCCGCGACCGTGGGACGCCCGACCCGCCGGTCACCGGCGATGTCGTTGATGTTCGAGTACACCCCGAACAGCAGCGGTCCCAGGCCGAACAGCACTGCCTGCACGATGGCGAATCCGGTGTTCTCGGCGGCCAGCAAGCCGTACGGGACCAGCACCACGGCGACCCCCAGACCCGCGATGAAGGCCTCCTGCCCACCGTGGTAGCTGATCTTCAGCCCCCACGAGTACTGCACGCAGAGCACCACGTAGACCACGGCAGCCACGAGGACCCAGAGTGGACGGTGCGGGGCCAGGGCCACCGATACGGCACAGAGCAGCGTCCCGACCCCCGCCGCTCCCCAGCCGAAGCGCACCGCCTCCGCCTCGCTCAGCGTCCCGGCAAGCAGGGGCTTGCGGGCCAGCCGGCGGGCGGGCGCGTCCGGCCCGTAGTTGATCGCATCGCTGCCGTCCCGGTACCCGGTCACGTCGTCGAAGGCGACCAGCGCGGCGATGAGACAGACCTCACTCAGCAAGAAGATCGCCAGCGTGAGGAGGTTCTGACCGTCCAGCCGCGCGGCGGGGGCCAGCAGCGTCCAGACGACCAGGGCGCTGAGGTAGTAGTCAAAGACGTCGAGTTTGGCCAGCCGCGCATACGCGCGCATCTTGGCGCGTCGCACCGCGGCGGCGGGGCGCTCGAGCTCGCTCGTCATCGGTTCTTCTCTCTATCCGCGGGCCCAGTCGCAGACGGCGTCGGCGATGTGCTCGACCTGCGTGTCGGTCAGGTGTGGGTAGACGGGCAGCGCCAGCGTGCGGGCGCTGGCCTGCTCGGCATGCGGCCAGCGCTGGCCCTCGGCGGCGAACCCGGCGAACGCAGGCTGGCGTGGCAGCGGCGACGGGTAGTACACGTGGCTGGCGACTCCCCGGGCGGCCAGGTGCGCTGCCAGCTCGTCACGGCTTTCGGCGAGCAGCGAGTAGACGTAGTAGCAGCGGCCGTTGCGCCCGGGTGGCGGGGCGAGCACACCGTGGTCCCGCAACGGCACGAAGCGCTCGGTGT
>JBOHFU010000153.1:0-7718 GCA_050699675.1 Pseudonocardiaceae bacterium | reverse complement strand
TGGAGATGATCCGATTCCAGGCCTCCTCGTCGATAGCGGCCACCGGACCGAGGGCGTCGAAGATGCCGGCGTTGTTGAACGCGACGTGCAGCCCTCCATGCCTGTTTACGGTGGTCTCCACCAGGCGCTCGACATCCGAGTACGACGTCACGTCGGCAACGACCGCGCTGGCCTTCCCGCCGTCTTTCTCGATGAGCTCGACGGTCTGGTCAAGCGGATCGGGGCGGCGCCCGGCGACTACCACCGTCGCCCCCTCGCGGGCGAACGCACGTGCGGTGGCACGCCCGATGTTGGCGCCGCCTCCCGTGACTAACGCGACCTTGTCAGCGAACCGTGCGGTCATGTTCATCCTTCCTCCGGCCGTTGCGGTCAATAACCTCTCATGAACCTCCCATGCAGCATGCGGCGTCGCCGGTGCCCGCCGCTTCCCCCGTTTACGGGATCTTCTGGCCGCGGCGACCGGATGCTCGCGCGGCGCTTGTCGGCCCCACCGCGCTGTCCTGGCGTTTTCCCGCCGACCGGCCCGGCGGGTTCGCAGATCGCGCGTTCTCGGGATGCCCGCCTGCCTGGTGCGACGGCATCGTCATCTCGGAGAGAGCAATCGAGACGGAGAGCCACCAGATGAACAGGGTCGAAGTGAGTGCGCCCACGGCGCAGGCCACGGTGCGAAACCCCTGGCGGGTGTTCGCGTTACTGGTCGTCGTCCAGTTCATGGTGGTGCTCGACGGCAGTATCGTGGTGGTCGCGCTGCCGTCGATCCAGGCCGACCTGCAGTTGTCCCCGCTGGGAATGACCTGGGTGCTCGACGCCTACCTGCTCATCTACGGCGGGTTCCTGTTGATCGGGGGGCGTGCCGCCGACCTCATCGGCAGGCGCAGGCTGGTGTTCTGGGGAATGGGTGTGTTCGCGGTCGCGTCGCTGGTCTGCGGTCTGTCCGTGGCAGGCTGGCAGCTGATCATAGGCCGGGTCTGCCAGGGTTTCGGCGCCGCGCTCGCCGCTCCGGCCGCGCTGGCGCTGGTCACCGACATCTTTACGGAGGGCAGGCAGCGCAACCAGGCGCTGGCAATCTGGGGCGGGGTGGCCGGTATCGGCGGCGCCACCGGAGTCCTACTCGGCGGGCTACTCACCACTGTGGCATGGCAGTGGGCCTTCCTGATCAACATCCCGATCGGCGCGATGGTGCTGATCCTCGGTGCGCGGATGCTGCCCCCGGGGGACGCCAGAGCCACTGGCGGCATCGACGTGGTCGGCGCGTTCACCGGTACCGCCGGGCTGTGCCTGCTGGTCTTCGCGGTAGTGCAAGGCGGCAGCGCAGGCTGGACCGCAGCGTCGACGCTGTACAGCTTCGGTCTCGCCGCGCTGCTGCTCGTCGCATTCGCGCTACGCCAGCTCACCGCTGCTGCCCCGCTGGTGCCGAGGGAGCTGTTCCGGCAGTCGAACGTGATGCTCGGCAACACGGTGAACGCACTCGTTGGTGGGCTGCTGTTCGGTGGTTTCCTGATCAGCACGCTGTACTTACAACAGGTGCGCGGCTATGGACCACTGGCTGCATCGCTGGTGATTGTGTTGATGAACCTGGCGATAATCATCGGTACGCAGACCACTGCTCGCGCCCTTGGCCGGCGGGGTCCGACGGCGACGCTGCTCGGCGGGCTCGGACTGCAGGCCGCCGGGCTGATCTGGTGGGCGTCGAGCCTGGGCGTCGGGAACCTGCTGCTCGCCATGGTGCTGCCCTCGATGCTGTGGTGCGCCGGGCTGGGCATGACCATCGTGTCTGCCTACGTGCTGTGCACCAGTGGCCTGACCGGGCCCGTCGCCGGGGCCGGTTCCGGGCTAGTGTCCACGACGTTCGCGATCGGCGGGGCGGTGGGCGTCGCCGTGCTGACCACGGTGGCCGCGCACCGCACGCAGGCAGCACCCGTCTCGGGCACTGCGGCGCTGGCCTCCGGCTACTCCTCTGCGCTGTGGGCGGCACTGCTGATGGCGCTTGTCTCCGGGCTGCTCACGCTCTGGCTGAAGCTGATCTGGACGGCGGAGCGTGCCCCGTGAGTGGGTTGCAGCGCGATAACGGCGATACCGGTGACAACACAGCGATCCACCCACGGCACCAGCAGGTACTGGTGGTGGGAGCCGGGCCGGTGGGTGTGACGCTGGCACTGGAGCTCGCCCGCCACGGTGTGGGTAGCACTCTCATTGACCGCTCGCCGACCGCTGCGCGGCACCCGAAGATGGACTTCGTCAACGCACGGAGTATGGAACTACTGCGCAGGCTCGGCCTCTGCGACGAGATCCGCCAACTTGGTGTCGAACCGGACGCACCGTTCAGGTTCCTCTGGACACGTGGCTTTCACGAGCAGCCAGTCGCCCGCTGGGATTACCTCTCGGTGGCGGGTATGCGCGAGCAAATGGCCGAGGTGAACGACGGCTCGATGCCGCTGGAGCCCTACCAGCGGGTGCTCGGGTCCCTGCTGGAGGATCTGGGCCGTCGGCGGGTCCGCGAAAACCCGCTGATCGATCTGCGGGAAGGCTGGGTGCTCGAAGGCTTGGAGCGTGACGCCGACGAGGTCACGGCGCAGATCACCGACTCGAGCACCGGCGATGCGCACCAGATCCGCGCCCGCTACGCGGTGGGCTGCGACGGTGCGAACAGCACGGTACGAGCACAGGCCGCGATGGGAACCCGGGCGATCGGGCCGAGCCTGCCGTACTGCGACGTCTACTTCCGCAGCGCGGACCTAGCTCGGCGCGCGCGCGACAGCTTCTTCCTGACCATCTGCGCCAGCGAGATCATTCTGGTGTCGCGCAACGGGAAGGACACCTTCACCGGCACGTTCTCGATCTCCCCAGGCGAAGCTCCCGCTGACCCGGTCGATGAGATCCGGGCCCGTCTGGGCGTCGACTTCACCGTCAACGAGGTGATCAACATTGCGTACTGGGAGGGCCGGCTGGTAGTGGCTGACTCCTACCGGAGCGGCCCGGTGTTCCTCGCCGGTGACGCCGCGCACCAGTTCTTCCCCACCGGTGGTCACGGCGCTAACACCGGCATCGCCGACGGTGTCGACCTCGGCTGGAAACTCGCTGCCGTGATCAACGGATGGGCCGGTCCACGTCTGCTGGATAGCTACGATGCGGAACGAAGACCAGTCGCCCTGTTCAATCGGGAGATGTGCTTCAACCTGCTCGAGGTGTTCCGGCGCTTTACCGAGTTGGCTCGCAACGGCGCCGCCACCGAGTTGCTCACGGGCTTTCTCGGGCAGGAGAGCTACCAGGTCAGCAACCTGGGGATCCACTGTGGGCAGCGCTACTCGACATCGCCGGTGATCTGGCCGGAAGCTGGTCAGCCGCCGCCCTGGGAGTGGTCCCGCATCGTTCCGAGCACCTGGCCCGGCAGCCGCGCACCGAGTCTGCGGCTGTCCGACGGAGCGGAGTTGTTCGACCAACTCGGCGTTGAGCTCACCTTGGTCGATCTTTCCGGGCAGAACCTGGGCAAGGCACTGGTGGAGGAGGCCGACCGGTGCGGTGTCCCGATGACGCATCTGCCGATCGAGGACGATCAGGTTCGCGCCGTATGGGAGCGCGACCTGGTGCTGGTCCGGCCTGATCAGCATGTCGCCTGGCGTGGAAACAACGCTCCGGATAACTGGGGGGTGGTCCTCGACCGCATTAGAGGGTGGTGAGTCCTGGAGCTGTCGGTGCCCTCGCCCGATGAGCGTTTGCCAAGGTCGCTGCGCGTGTCATTCGCGACACGCCGGGGGATGTGCCCGTGATCGGTTCGCGGGGTTGCAACCCCGATGACACGGGTGTAATCACAGGCTTGTTATTGTTCGGCCACAGCCCGGGGAGTCCGCGAACTGGGGAGGAACTCTATGGCGAGGAGGGCGGACCGCCATGGATGAGATGGACAGCAGCAGCGCTCCAGAGGGCAGGAGCGTGCATCAGGACCGGTGGGCCCCGGTATCCCATGTCCCGTTGCTTGCCGGCCTGTTCGACGACGAGCCTCACGAGCAGGAGTGGCAGGAGCGGGCGCTGTGCGCTCAGACCGACCCCGAAGCGTTCTTTCCCGAGAAGGGTGGCTCGACCAGGGAAGCGAAGCGGATTTGTGCGGGCTGCGAGGTGCGGGCCGAGTGCCTGGAGTATGCGCTGGCGTTCGACGAGCGGTTCGGCATCTGGGGCGGCCTGTCGGAGCGGGAACGCCGCAGGCTTAAACGCCGGGTGGTCTGAGGGGCTGCACCTCCCGGCGTCCGCGGCGGTCAACCGGGGACGTACGGTGTGCCCCCACTAACGGGGTATGGACGGGAGGGGTCGGTGTGTCGGGCACTGCTGGGGAACCTCCTGGTGAGGACAGCGCCCCCTCGACGTTGCATTCAGATCGCGGGCGCAGGTCCAACACCGTCGTGGCACAAGTAGCGCAGCGCGGCCCAAACAGCAGCCCGAACAACGGCCCAGCCGAGGGCACCACGCGAACCCGGCCCCGGCCGTCGCCGCTGCCCAGGCACTCCAACACCGGCACTTCGGACACCGACGCTTCGGACACCGGCACCTCGCAGGACGCTACCCATGGCAGCGACTCAAGCGTGCTGACCTTGGTGGACGTCGGGATCGGCACCCGCATCCGGCAGTTCCTGCTCGCCCCACCCGCGCTGCTCACAGCGGCGATGATGGTGCTCGCAGTGCTGGTGAACCGCCATCGGCTGGGACTGGACTTGGCCGGTGGTCGGCTGCTCCCCATCGAGGGTCTGATCGAGACCTGGTCGTCCTACCTGGCCTCCTGGCACCCGACCGGCGGCGGGAGCGCGGCCCCTCCGCCGGCTGCGCTGGCGGTGATCGGCGTGCTCGGCTTGCCGGTCGGATCGCCGGCCGCCGCGGTATCGCTGTTGCTGCTGGGCGCGCTGCCGTTGGCTGCCCTGTCCGCCTACCGGGCCACCTGCGCGTTGCCGGTCAGTCGTGCGCGTCGCGCGCTGGCTGCTGCCGGGTATGCGTTGCTCCCGCCGGCCGTTGCTGGGCTGGCCCAAGGCCGGCTGGACGTGGTGCTGGTGCACCTGCTGTTGCCGCTCGTACTGGCCGGTTCTGTCGCCGTGCTGCGTGGTGGGACGGTCGGGCCGTCGGGCGGTTGGCTGTCCACCGCGGCCGGCACCGCCCTCGGACTTGCCGTGATCGGCGCGTTTGCTCCCCTGATCCACCTGCTGGTGCTGGCGGTGGTGCTCGTCGGCTTCGTCGTGACTCCCGCCCCCCGGGTGGCGACGCTGCGCCGTGCAGTCGGCCTGTTTGCTGTGGTGCTGCTGCCGTTAGGGCTGCTCATGCCGTGGCCGGCGGTGGTGATCCAACGTCCCGCGGTGCTGTTGCACGGGGTGGGCGCAGTGGTGCCTGAGCAGGTGCCCGGCTGGCTGCGGCTGCTCGCCCTGGACCCCGGTGGACCGGGCGCCGCACCGTGGGTGGGCGCGGTGGTCGTGATCGCGGCGGTGATCGCGCTGGTCGCCCGGCCATGCTGGGCGATGCTGCCCGGTCTGGGGCTGGTGCTGCTCGGCGTCGCCGCGGTGGTGGTGCTGGTCCGGTCGCCGATGCAGCCGCTGGTCGGCGGTGATCCCCGGCCGGGGTCAACCGCGGGTGCGCTGTTGTTGATCGGATGCGGGTTGTTGTGGATGGTGTTGCTCGCCGGTCGTACTGGGCAATGGAATCGAGCCCAATGGAGTAGGGCGCTGTCGGTCACGCCGTGGGTCGGTGTGGCGGTGCTGTCGGCCGCCGCCGTGGCGATAGGAGCCGGCGGTCCCCTCACCGCCGGTCCACCGGCTGGCCTGCCAGTGCTGGCCCCGTCGTTGACCGCGGAGCTGGCCCGGTCCGGCACCTCCGTTCTGGTCGTTGGAGCCCAGGGCGAGCCGGTACGGCTGACCAGGTCGCGGACCGCGCGTTTCGGGGACGACGACATCGCCCCGCTGCGCGCTACCGGGGCTCGGCTGGAGCGGGTGGCAGCTGCGCTGCGGGCCGGGAAACCGGGAGAGACGTCCGCGGCGATCGCCAACGTGGCCGCCACCGGGGTGCAGTTCGTGGTGCTACCCACCGCAGCCCAGGGTGCTCGGGCCCTCGCCGCGGCCGGACCGCTGGCCCGGTCTGCACCTCCCACTGCGGACGGCAGGCCGGTGCTACGGGTGACCCGGCCGGTCCCGGGAGCAGAGCTGCTGGGACCGGCGCTGGCCGCACAGGCGCGTACCGGCGCTTCCCCGCCCATCGAGCCCGGGGTCAGCGGGGTCCTGGCACCCGCTGCACCGCCGCGGGTGGCGGTACGGGTTGCGCCCGGCGCGGACGGCAGGTTGCTCGTGATCGCGGCCAACGACGAACCAGACTGGCGGGCCAGCGTGAACGGCCGTCCGGTGCCCGTGGTGCGCGGTTGGGGACATCAGGTTGCGGTCCCGGTGCAGGGCGGCGCGGCAGAGGTGCGGGTGGATCGCTCGGATGGCACTCGCAACGCACTATTGCTGGCCGAAAGCGCGGTGCTGCTGCTGGTTGCGGGCACCGCGGTGCCCTCCCGGCGCCGCCCGTCCCGCTAGCCTGCCGCCGCTGGGGTCAGCCCTCGTGGGTGGGACCGTCGATGATGTCCGGATCGATGCCCAGGTAGCTCGCGACCTGCTCGACCAGCACCTCGTGCACGAGGTCGGACAGGTCGCCGCTGTTTTGTGCACGAGTCTCCAACGGCCGCCGGTAGAGCACGATCCTGGCTCGGGTGGGCAGGCCGGCGCGATCCACCCCGGCCGGGACCAGCCGGGCCAGCGGGACCTTGCCGTCCTCCACCACGTCGCTACCCCAGGAGACCGTGGTCGGATCGCAGTCAGTGATCTCTGGCACCTCGTCGACGGCGACGTCGAGCCTTTCGAGCTCGGTGTGCCAGCGCTGCTCGATCGGTTCCAGGGCATCCAGCACAATCGCGTCGAAGCGCTCTGAGCGGCTGCGGGCCGCGGGCAGAGTGGCAGGGAACAGCAGCCCCCGCACTCCGCGGCCGCGCCGGTCCCGGCGCTTGCGCAGGGGCGAGCGGGCTGACCGGATCGCAGTCATTAGCCGAGACTACGCCGGGCGCGCACTGGCCAGTGCGCTCCTCCGCGCGCCTGCTACACCCGGCGGGACCTGCGCGCTATGGTCCGCCTGTGCGCAGCACGCGACGGTGCTCGAGGACTGGGTGCACAAACCCGGCGGTCGCCACGCTTACCTTCGTGTATTCCGACTCCACGGCTGTGGTGGGCCCGCTAGCCACCTACAGCGAGCCGCACTCCTACGACCTGTGTGAGCGGCACGCGCTGCGTCTGACCGCGCCAAGGGGCTGGGACGTCGTGCGTCATGACGGTGAGTTCGCCGAGGCGGAACCGTCGGTGGACGACCTCACCGCGCTGGCCGAGGCGGTCCGTGAGGCCGGCCGGGTAGACCGTCCGATGGACCCCATTCTCGCCGGCCCGGCGAATGGCACCGGCCGACGCGGCCACCTAAGAGCCCTACCAAACCCCGACGACTAACCCCGCCCGTGGGTCAGGGTCCCGGCGTGCGGAGCTGGTGCGGAGATAGGCTCGGCCAGACCCGACGAAGGGACAGCAGTGCCTGACCTGTCAGCGATCGTGAAGGCCTACGACATCCGGGGTGTCGTCGGTGAGCAGTTGGACGCTGCGGTGGTGCGCGACATCGGCGCGGCGTTCGCCGACCTCGTCAGTGGCCCAGAGAGTTCGACCGCTGGTTCGGCG
>JBOHFU010000152.1:0-7754 GCA_050699675.1 Pseudonocardiaceae bacterium | reverse complement strand
CGGCAGACCTCAAGCTCCGGGAGCGCCTACACCTCCGGAAACCCCTACAACTGCGGAAACCCCTACAACTGCGGAAACCACAGCGCGATCTCGCGCTTTGGCGGAGTCCACCGAGTCCGACCCATGCACCAGGTTCGACTGGGTCTCCAACGCGAAGTCACCACGGATCGAGCCAGGGGCGGCCTTGTCCACCGGATCCGTGCCCCCGGCCAACTGCCGGAAGGCCGCGACCGCCCGCTCGCCCTCGACCACGGCAGCCACTACGGCACCGGAGGTGATGAACTCCGGCAGTGAGCCGAAAAGCGGCTTCTCCGAGTGCTCGGCGTAGTGCTGCTCGGCTAGATCGCGCGGAACTGTGCGCAGTTCCAGCGCGGCCAGCGTCAGCCCCTTGCGCTCGATCCTGGCGATCACCTCGCCGATCAGGCCGCGGCTGACACCGTCGGGCTTGACCAGGACCAACGTGCGCTCACTCACTGCTGCTCATTCTCCTTATGGCGATAACGTGCCGGGGCGACCGGAGCCTAGCGGCTGGTCATCGGTGCGATGAGCTCGATGGTGGGGAAGTACGTGCGGTACCGGTGGGGGTCTCTGGTGAGCAGCCGCATCCCCAGTACCGCAGCATGGGCTCCGATGAAGAAGTCGGGCAGCGTCCTGGCCCGCGCGCCACCTCGTCGCCGGTACTCGACGTGGCAGCGGCCGGCCAGGTAGGCGGCCGGCCAGGGCACCTCCGATCGCACCAACGCTGGATCGGCCAGCACTGCATCGACCTCTTCCACCGTGGCGTAGGTCGCCGACACCTCCGCGTAGATGATCGAGTTGATCACCAGCGGCCCCTCATCGGCGACTCGGGCGAGAGTGTCCGCAGACCAGGGCGACCAGACCGGGTCCTCCCGGACGACGTCGAGCAGAACGTTCGAGTCGACGAGGGTAGCGACCTCAGTCGTCGTCACGCAGCAACGCCATCAGCTCGTCGGTACTCATGTCGAGGTGAGCGGTCGCGGTGCCGCGTAACCGGGTAACGAGACGCCGTCCGCGGGTCGGCGCGCCGGGGACCCGAACAATTCGGGCGCTGTCCCCGTCGACCAGGACATCGACTTCATCACCGGGCTCAAGACCCAGATCGCGCCGGACCTGCTGAGGGATAGTGATCTGGCCCTTGCTCGTGATCCGCACTTGGTAAGAGTACTACCGTGTCTTACCGGGGAAGACACTGCCGGTATCAGGCTCTCAGTCGCCGCACCACCGCCCAACGCAGGTACAGCAGGTAGCCCCAGACCAGGACGAACAGGATGCCGAGCCCGCCCAGCGCGGGGTGGGCGAACCAGCCGGCGACCATCGCGACCTGCAGTATCAGGGCCAGTCCCAAGCCCCACCGGCGACGCTGCACACCGGCGGCGATCAACATCGCCAGTGCCAGGCCGACGGTGTACCAGCCGGCCGGGTCACCTATCCCGCCGCCGAGCCGGTCGACGACGAGCAGGGCCAGCCCGACGACGATCGCCTCCATCACCAGAGTGCCCGCGAAGACGCCGCGCAGCCCCCGCAGTGGATCGCTCACTGCGGCTGCCGGCCGAACAGGGTGCGGGCCTCGCCGATCATCGCCACCGAGCCGGTGACCACCACGCCCGCGCCCGAGATGCGGTCCTGACCCGCAGCGACCTCCTCGGCCGAGGCGACGGCCGTCTCGATCGCCGCCGGCAGCCGTGGCTCGACCCGTAGCCGGTGCTCGCCGAACACCTCCCGCGCCACGGCGGCAAGCTTGTCGACGTCCATCGCGCGCCTCGAGCTACTGGCGGTGACCACGACCTCGTCGACCACCGGCTCCAGCTCCGCGAGGATACCGGCGACGTCCTTGTCGCGCATCACCCCCACCACCGCGACCAGCCTGCGGAAGGCGAACCCCTCGCGTAGGGCGGCCGCCAGGGCCCGCGCACCATGCGGGTTGTGCGCGCCGTCGAGCAAGACCGAGGGCGCCGAGCGGACCCGCTCCAGCCGTCCCGGCGCGGTTACCGTCGCGAAGGCGGCACGCACCACGTCGACGTCCAGTGACCGGCGCCCGCCTGCGCCGAAGAATGCCTCGGCAGCGGCCAGCGCGAGCACTGCGTTGCGGGACTGATGCTCGCCGTGCAGCGGCAGGAAGATCTCGTCGTACACCCCGCCCAGACCCTGCAGCCTCAACTGCTGCCCACCGACGGCGATGTCCCGGTGCAGCACACCGAACTCCATGCCCTCTCTCGCCACCGTCGCGCCCACCTCGACGCTGCGGGCCGCGATCACCCCGGCCACCTCGGGGGATTGCTCAGCGAGCACTGCCACCGAACCGGGCTTGATGATCCCGGCCTTCTCCGCGGCGATACCCGCGATGTCGCTGCCCAGGTAGTTGACGTGATCCACCGCGACCGGAGTGATCGCCGCCACTGCGGCGTCGGCGACGTTGGTCGCATCCCAGCTGCCGCCGAGGCCGACTTCCACGACCGCGGCGTCCACCGGCGCGTCGGCGAAGGCCGCGAAGGCCATCCCGGTCAGCACCTCGAACTTGCTCACCGGGACCGGTGATCCGGCGTCGACCAAGGTCACATACTGCTCGATGTCCTGGTAAGCCTCGACGTAACGCTCCGGGCTGATCGGCTCACCGTGCAGGCCGATCCGCTCGGTGACGCGCTGCAGGTGCGGGCTGGTGTAACGACCCACCCGAAGTCCGATTTCGCGCAGCAGCGCATCCAGCATCCGGGCCACTGAGGTCTTGCCGTTGGTGCCGGCGATGTGCAGCACCGGGTAGGACCGCTGCGGCATGCCGAGCAGATCGACCAGCGCCGCGATCCGGGTCAGCGACGGCTCGATCCGGCTCTCCGGCCAGCGGCGGTCCAGCTCGGTCTCAACTGCCCGCAGCGCAGCCAGCGCATCGGTATCTATCGGCACCACGTAGGGAGTCTACGGACCGGCTAGCTGGCCGCTTGCTCGCGGAACTCCCGCACCGCGTCGGCGATAGCATCCACCTCCAGCACGTCGACCATCAATCCGACCTGGTCCTCCCACATTTCAGCAGGAACGGCGGTACGCAGGTCGTCCTCGAGGATGTGGTACACGGGGAGGCCCAACTGGACCCCGGCCAACGGTCCTGCCCAGCTCGGATCACCGAGCACCACCGTCTCGGCGGCGATCCCGGCGCTCTCTGCGTCCGGCGCGCCGAGCACGACCAGCAGCGCGTCAGCGCCGTGCTGGTCGGCCAGGCGCTTGATCGTCTCCTGGGTGGACAGGTCCATGGCCCCGGCAGCCGTTCAAACGAAGCACTCGGTGGCTACGTAGGCCACTGAGGCACCTGCCGCCTCGACACAGGCCGCAATCGCCGGCCCCGCGATCCCGTCGCGTTCACCGATCACGATGACCTGCTTGTCGTCGAACATTCACGCCTCCTTTGCTGGTAACTCGGCTAACGCTGTGGCCAGCCACGCATCGACTTGATCCGCTGCGAGGCTGGGATCGGAAATCCGCGCCACTTCTCGTCCGTCCTGGAACAGCAGGATGGTAGGAAGTCCGCGCACCTGCAGCGACATGCACAGCCGCCGCGCCTTGCTCGCATCCAACTTGACCACGGTCAGGTCTGGATTCGTGCTGGCGATGCTCGCCAGGTGCGGTGCCAACGCCACGCACGGGCGGCAGCTGTCGGCCCACACGTCAACCAGCACCAGACCCGAGCCGACAAGGTCATCGAAGGTCTCTTTCGTCGCGTCCACCACACCCATCAGCTCATCCTCCGTTGCGTTCCAACAGGATGCTCATACCGTCGGACCGCTGGCTCATCCGCCCGAGAAACAGGCTGCCCTTGGCCACCAGCATCACCCGGCCGGCCGGTCCTGCCTGCAGCCGCCGAAGGGCATGGGGCAGATAACACACAGCGGAAGCCAGGTGACCCTGGGTTGGAGCGTAACCCGGCATGCCACGCTCCGCGACGAATGAGTCGATCTCATCGCGGACGATCTCCTTGCGGCGGGCGGCCAACGCCGCGATCGTGCGGTAGTTGCGTGCCGCCACGTCTCCCGAGCCCTGCGGCTCGGTGATCTCCGGGTTGTGCAGCTCGGTGGCGTAGTCGTCGACGTCGCGCATCCGGGCGCCGATCGCCTCCAGCGGCCGCACGGCTAAGTCGTGCAGGATCTGCGCACCAGAGCCACCCGAGGACACCCGGTGGCGCCCGACGGCGTCGAGTCTGACCCGGGGTGAGACGCCGTCGTCGGCGGTCACCAGTACCGCTACGCCGCCGATCACGTCTTCCAGCACGGGCAGACCGTGGCGCAGATGCCCTTCGAACTTCATCCCGAGCTTGGGTTGCGAGCCTCCAGCGACGACCACGACCTGCTCGAACACCCCCGCCACCACAAGGCTGGCGGCGATCACCAGCGCGGGGATCGGCGCTGCGCAGAAGTTCTTGACGTCGGCACCGGAGGATTCGGCCAGGCCGGCGACAGCCGCGATGGTCTTGCCCATGTTGCCCCCGCCGCGCTGGTAGCGGTCGCCGACCGCTTCTTCCGAGCAGGAGATCGTGTAGCCGATGGCCGCCGGGTCGACGCCGTTGTCGTGCACCAGGTGCAGCAGCGCCAGGGTGCCGCTGGCCTTGCAGGCCAGGTTCTCCAGCAGCACGTGGGCGACCAGCGACTCATCCTCGGCGTGCGCACCACGCAGCGCACCCGCCAGACAATCGGGTGCCAGGTGCACGGGCAGAGCGCCGCTGGCGACGGCAGCGGTGACATCCCCGGCCGCCGCGGAGATCCGGCCCAGGTCCAGATGCGCCGCCAGCGGGTGCTCGGCCAGCCGCTTGGCGGCCCGCTCGGCGACCTGTGGGGTGAGCACCAGCAGGTCGAACTCGTCGACCGCGGCCATCAGCCCGAGGAACTCCTCCTCCGGCATCAGCTCTCCGAACGGCCCGAATCTTTCCCCGCCCAGCAGCCCCGCACCGACCCACGGCCGGGGCGGCAACTCGCGGGGATGGCATGCGCCCAGGAACGCCTGGTGCGGCGGGTAGCCGACGGCATCGTCAAAGCTGCGCAAGCCGGCCAGGAAGCCGGCCGTCAGTTCGGCGTCGCCGGCCAACGTGCGCATCGGCTTGGATCCGTGCCGGGCCAGGCCCGGGGTGTGCGCCAGTACCAGGCTGGCTGCCCGGACCACTGCGGCGTCAGGCATCGGCCCGCTCCGCGGCGTCGACCTCGAAGATCGTCGGACGCTCGACCGCGGTCGCGACCGCGTGCAGCGCGCGCTGCACCAACCGCCGCCGCCACGCCTGCTCGGCCGGCAGCGGCAAATTCGGGTCGCCCGACGGGTAGGGGATTCCTCGACCCGGCACGATGCGCGGCGCGCCGACCTGCTCCGCGATCGTGACCAGGTTGGTGATCAGGGCGGTGGGGATACCGGCCCGCTCCAGTTCCTTGGTAAGCGCTGACCCGCAACGCGTCCCGGTGCCTCAAGTGGCGGTCAGGATCGCCGCCTGCACGCCCGCCTTGCGCAGCTCCGCGGCCCACTCGACGCCGAAGCGCCGCGCGGTGGCCACCGACGTGCCGTTGCCCACTGTGACCATGAATTCGCCGTGCAGCCGGCCGATCGCACCCTCGCGCTCCAGCGTGCGGGCAGCGTCCAGCGGCAGTAACCGGTTCGGGTCGGCATTGGCGGCGGTAGTCGCGAAGCCGCCGTCCACCGACTCCCAGACACCGGAAGCGAGCGCGTCGACCCCGTCGATCTGGTAGCGCAGCCAGCGGGTGGCGCGAGCCGACTCGAGCCGGTCCGGGTTCCCGATCGGTACCACGGCGGCCTCGGTCACCAGCGCGAAGGTCGCGCTGGCAGCCTTGTCAACCGGTGCCGCCGGGTCGACCGCGTCGAATCCACCAACGGGGATCTCAGTGCTCTCCCGGTCGCCGGCCAGCCTGCGCAGCACCAGCTCGACTGCCCGCGCGGCAGCGCGCTGCTCGACCAGCCGGCCGATCCGGGCGGGCCGGGTAACCCGGCCGTCCGCGGTGGTCAGGGGCGCGCCGGTGGCCAGCTTTGCGATCGCGGCGGCGACGCTGCGCAGCGTCGGGCGCATCTCTCGAGCGGTAGCGCCCGCGGCCACCACCGGTGCGGTGCCCGCGTCGGTGATGCCGGGGTTGTCCGGGTGCATGGCAGCCAGCGCCGGCAGCCCAGCGGCGTCGGCGGCGGCGACCAGCCGGGCGCACGCCAACCCGTAGCGCCCGCTGCCGAAGGCGGGCCCGGCGACCAGCAGCTCGGCGCCAGCCGCGCGGGCCATCCCGAGCAGCTCCTGCGCGACGGCGGCGGTGGAGGCCGCGTAGTCGTCGCCGCACACGATCGTGGCCACGATCTGGTATTCGGCGCCGAGCAACTGGGCCAGCAGCCGCCCGGGGCCGACCGTCCCGTCGAGCACCCGGGGGCCGGTACCCGCCGCCTCCTCGCCACCGAGCCCGGCATAGAACTGGTTGACATAGTGCACGACGCGCATCACGCTGTGCCTCCCAACTGCTGGCCGACCAGCTGCTGCTCTTCCCGGCAGGTCAGCCGCCCTGCGCCCAGTGGGCTCAGGGCGCTGAGGATCGCGGCGGTGGGGACGTCCACCGCCGCTGTCGCCTCCGCATCGGCGATGCGCAGCCGGGCGCCCCCCAACGCCCGCTCGACCGCAGGCAACTGCACCCGCTGATCGTAGTTACCGGTGCTGACCACCGCACCTCGCCGCGGGCCGGCGACCAGGGGTGGACCGGTGCCGTCGGCACCGGACAGCTCGGCGTAGAGGGCCACCGCGGTGACGCCGTCGGCCTCCAGAGCGTCAACCTTCAACATCAGGTCGTTGTCGGCGTTGCCCGCGCCTTCTTTAGTCACGATGGCGGCGTCGAAGCTGGCGGCGCGGCACAGCCAGGCGGCGTGCGCGGAGACCAGTTCCTTATCGCCTTGCTCCACCGGCTCCGGGCACAGCACCACCCCGGCGAAGTGCAGGTCCTGCCCGTCGCGGGCGCGCAGCTCGGCGATCACCGGGTGGTTGCAGTGCAGGTAGGTCGGGTTACGCAGCGCCGGATGCCCGTACTGGCCGCTGACCACGGCCCCGTCCTCGATCTCAGCGGGATCGAACAGGGTCGGCAGGCTGCCCGCCATGCTGCGCCCATAGACGAAGACATCTTTGAACGCGCCCTGGGTCTGCAGATTGGTGATCACACCCACCCGGGGCAGCCCTGCTGTGGGCGTACCCGGCTGGTGCGGTGGCGCCAACTCCTCTGTCGCGTCAGGCGCGGCGCCGACGGCGGCATCCGCGAGGTGCACCGCCAGCCGCAGCAACCCGCGGCGCACCGCCACCTCGGCCTCCTGCCAGGACGCACCGTCAGCGCGGTCGAACTCGATCACGACGTTGTTCGTCCGGCCGAACGGGGACAGCTCAGCGGCCGGACCAGACATGTCGATCAGGCCTTCCTGGTTGCGCGGCAGGTGCCCGGCGGCCAGCACCGCGGCTCCGCGCAGCACGTGCGTGTCGCCGCCACGCTTGCGATTGACCGGCGCCATCCAGCCGGGAAATGTCCCGCCGCCCGGTCCCTTCGTCCGCGGCTCCACCACATCGAGCGGCGCGATGATCCGAACCCGATCTCCCGGTATCGCTATCTGCGCACGCACCGACGCCAGGGCAGGATCGGCGAACAGCGCCTCGACCTGCGTTTTGCCCACCACGAGGTGGTGGGTGTCGTAGCGGGTGGCGGCACCGAACTTCACGGACCGGACCTCGTGCACGATGCGCC
>JBOHFU010000151.1:0-7754 GCA_050699675.1 Pseudonocardiaceae bacterium | reverse complement strand
TGGCTGATCAACGTCATGGGATTTCGATCTGATACCCGGCAGGTACCCATCGCACAGTTGGGTTGCGCGGCGGGTGGCGCGGCGATTAATCGCGCCCACGATTTCTGCACCGCCTACCCCGAGGGTAACGTGCTGATCGTCTCCTGCGAGCTGTGCTCACTGTGCTACCAACCCGGCGACGACGGTGTCGGTTCGCTGTTGTCTGACGGGTTGTTCGGTGACGCGGTCGCGGCCGCGGTGGTACGGGGTAGCGGCGGCACTGGCGTCGCGCTGGAGCGCAATGCCTCGTACCTCATTCCGAACACCGAGGAGTGGATCTCCTACGCTGTGCGTGCCACCGGATTCCACTTCCAGCTGGATCGCCGTGTGCCCGGGACGATGGAACCGATCGCCCCGGTGTTGCGTGAGCTCGCCACCCACCACGGTTGGGATGTCGGCAATCTCGGCTTCTACATCATTCACGCCGGTGGTCCGCGGATTCTGGACGATCTGAGCAAGTTCCTCGGTGTCGATTACAGTGCATTCCGCTACAGCAGGGAGACCTTGACCGAGTACGGCAATATCGCCAGCGCGGTCGTGTTCGACGCGCTGGGCAGGCTGTTCGACGACGGAACGGCGACGCCGGGTGCTACCGGCGTGATCGCGGGCTTCGGTCCGGGCATCACCGCCGAGATGGTGCTGGGCAGTTGGGTCGTCGACGCACCGGGCACCGCGGATCGAAGGCGAGAAGCCGTATCGGCACCGTGTGGGATCTAGATTCCGCGCATGCAACAAGGAGACGCAACCGCATGAACGGTCTGATCGTTCCACCCGGGCAGGGTCGGAAGCTGATTACCAAGGCACAGGAAGTCACCTTCAAGGTGACCGGGGCGCACGGCGCGTTCGCATCGTGTTTTGAGGTCGTGGTTCCGCCCGGCTTCGATGTCGGGGCGCATACCCACGACCGCGCTAAGGAGTTCTTCTACATCTTGGAAGGAGAGCTCGACGTACTGGCGTTCGAGCCGACCGAGCGTACCGGAGACCGTTGGCAGGACTGGGAGTCCTCCGACGGAAGCCGGGTCGTTCGCGCGGGGGCGGGTAGCTGCATGTTTGTTCCGACGGGATGCCCGCACGCGTTCACAAATCCCACTGACAAGCCAGCGAAAATGCTTTTCCAGTGCGCACCGCCACCGGATCACGAACGTTATTTCGAGGAATTATGTGACATTTTTTCATCCGGCAGCACGGTGGACTCCCACGCCGTGCAACGGCTGCGCGACCGCTACGACGTCAACCAGATCACGCCGCTCCGTTACGGCTCGAGCGGCTCCTGAACGCTACCTAAAATCCCATTCACCCGAACTCGCCGCATGGAGACCGTTGTGACCAGCACGATGAGTAGGCCGCTGATGGAGGACGTGCCTCCGTCGTGGATCGCCTGCGAACGTTGTAGATCTCTGAACTACCGGCGCCGGCTGGAACGCGAGATGTGGGTCTGCCCGGCGTGCGGGCAGCACCTGCGGCTGTCGGCCACCCAGCGCATGCGGATGCTGCTGGATCCTGGGTCGGCCCAGCCACTGACACCGGCGACCACAGTGTGCGATCCGCTGGATTTCACCGACACGCGCGATTATCGCAAGCGACTGCGTCTCGCACAGGAAACGACCGGGCTCGAGGACGCCGTGCTGACCGCGGCGGGAACCATCGACGGACAACCAGTGGTAGTGGCCGTGATGGATTTCACCTTCCTGGGTGGCAGTCTCGGCGTCGCCGCGGGCGAAGCCGTCGTCGCCGCTGCCGAGCACGCGCTGTCAACCCGCACCCCGCTGCTGCTCGTGACCGCTTCCGGTGGGGCGCGGATGCAGGAGGGACTGCTGGCCTTGCTGCAGATGGCAAAAACGTCCAACGCCATGGCGACACTGGACTCCGCCGGAATCCTGACCATCAGCCTGATCACCGACCCCACCTATGGTGGTGTCGCGGCGTCGTTCGCCACGCTCTCTGACATCGTGCTGTGCGAGCCGGCAGCACGGCTGGGATTTGCCGGTCCGCGCGTCATCGAGCAGACCATTGGCCAGCGCCTCCCCAAGGGCTTCCAGACCGCGGAGTTCCTTCTGGAGCACGGGCTGGTGGACAATATCCGGCCACGCAATGGGCTCCGTGCGACGCTGGCGGTACTGCTCGCGGCAGCAAACCGGCGCACGGCGGTCCCGAGCCGCGGGGGGCCCGCCCCGGTGGCGACTGTGCCCGAGCAGCTCGACGAGCTCGATCCCGCGAAGGTACTCACCCTGGCCCGACACACCGGACGACCGACGATGACAGATCATCTCGCGCAGTGGATGGATGGGTTCGTCGAGCTGCACGGTGACCGTGCCGGTGGCGGTGACTGCTCGTCGATCATCTGCGGCATCGGACTGCTCGACGGTCGTGGCGTGATGATGATCGGACACCAAAAGGGGCATTCCACCCAGGAGATGGTTCGACGGAATTTTGGCATGGCATCACCCGCGGGATACCGGAAAGCCGCACGGATGATGCGGCTCGCCGCCAAGATCGGCATCCCCATCGTGACCCTGGTCGACACCCCGGGCGCGCATCCCGGGCTGGACGCTGAGCGACACGGCCAGGCCAGCGCCATCGCGGAGTGCCTGCGGGTACTGGGGTCGGTTCCGGTCCCGGTCGTCTCGGTGATCACCGGAGAGGGCGGCAGCGGCGGGGCATTGGCCCTGGCTTCCGCGGATCGCGTGCTGATGTGCCGGCACGCAATCTATTCGGTGATCAGCCCGGAAGGTTGCGCCGCGATCCTGTGGAAGGACAGCTCGCAGCGGGAGCGGGCGGCCAGGGCGCTGCGGGTCGACGCTCGGTCACTGCTGACCCTGGGTGTCGTCGATGGTGTGGTAGACGAGCCAGCCGGCGGAGCCCACACCGACCCGGTGGCGGCCAGCCTGCTGATCCGGGACGCTGTCTTGTCCACACTGAACCACCTTGAAGCAGTGGGCTGCACGGAGCTGATCCGGCAGCGGCATCGTCGCTACCGGGAACTGGGTCGCGACCTACAGAACACGGCGGTGGCCTGATGACCGTAAACAACACCGACAACACCACCGCGCACGCGGAAGAGATCTTGCGAGCGCTTCGGGTTGCGCTGGTTGACGTGCTGGAGGCGGCCCCTGCCACGCCCGCTCGGGTGCGGTTGAGTCTGAACGGTGCGGAGATCGAGGTCAGTTGGCACGACCTCTCGCGACCAGCCATTCCATCGGCCATCCCACCGGTACCGGTGGGTGAGACTGTGGAACCCGTCACGTCGCAACCGGACGCACTTCCCAGCGCGGTCCACGCGGTGCGGGCGCCGCTGGTGGGCACTTTCTACCGCGCGCCCGAGCCGGGGTCGGCCCCGTTTGTGAAAGTCGGCGATGTCGTCACGTGTGGGCAACAACTGGCCATCATCGAGGCGATGAAACTGATGAACGCGATCGAGGCCGACTGTGACGGTCGCGTCGTGGAACTCCCGGTCGCCGATGGCAGCCCGGTGGAATTCGATCAGCCGCTGGTGCTGATCGATCCGACGTAATTGGGGTGAATTGTGTTTGACAAGGTGCTGGTGGCCAATCGCGGCGAGATCGCGCTGCGGGTGATACGTACCTGCCGGGACATGGGGATCTCGCC
Source organism: Pseudonocardiaceae bacterium (assembly GCA_050699675.1). Lineage (GTDB taxonomy): Bacteria > Actinomycetota > Actinomycetes > Mycobacteriales > Pseudonocardiaceae. The sequence goes on along the minus strand of JBOHFU010000151.1, from coordinate 4,109 downwards.
GGTGATCGCGTATTCCACCGCCGACGAGGCCAGCGCCGCAGTACGGGCCGCCGACCGTCGAGTCAAAATCGGACCGGCCGATCCCAAACGGAGTTACCTCTACCCGCCCGGGATCATCGAGGCCGCGCTGGCGTGTGGTGCCCAGGCGATCCATCCCGGGTACGGATTCCTCTCCGAAGATCCAGATTTCGCGGAGATGTGCCGTGAGAACGATCTGGTGTTCATTGGCCCAGATCCGGAGGTGATGGCCGAGCTGGGCGACAAGGCGATCGCCCGGCGCTTCATGGCTAAGGCTGGGCTACCGATGGCCCCAGGCACGATCGACTCGGTGAGTAGCGCCGAAGAGGTACTCAGCGTGGCAAAGGATATCGGGTTCCCGCTGATCATCAAGGCGGCGGCGGGTGGCGGCGGCCGTGGCATGATGGTAGTCGACGAGCTCGCCGATCTGCTGCCCGCGTTCCGTGACACCCGAGCCGCGGCCGCCGTGGCGTTCGGTGACAACCGCGTCTATCTCGAGCGTTACCTGCGTGGCGCCCGGCATGTGGAAATTCAGATACTGGCCGATCAGCACGGCACGGTAGTGCACCTGGGTGAACGGGATTGTTCGATGCAGCGTCGCCACCAAAAGCTGATCGAGGAGTCACCCTCGCCCGGGCTGGCGCCAGAGGTGTCCCGGCGGCTCGCCGAGTACGCCGTGACAGGTGCCCGCGCTATCGGTTACCAGGGCGCCGGTACATTCGAGTTTTTGGTCTCCGGCACGGATATTGCCTTCATCGAGGTCAACTCGCGCATCCAGGTGGAGCATCCGGTAACCGAGACACTCACCGGCATTGACATCGTACGCCAGCAGCTTCGCATCGCTGCGGGCGAGCCATTGGGTTTTTCTCAGCAGGAGATTGTGCCGCGCGGGGCGGCGATCGAATGCCGGATCAACGCCGAGGATCCGGCGCGCGGATTCCTGCCGTGCGCGGGAACGCTGGAGGAGTACGCCGCACCGTCCGGCCCGTTCGTCCGGGTCGATACCGACGCCGGACCCGGGGTAAGGGTGCAGCCGAACTACGACTCGCTGCTGGCCAAGGTGATCACCTGGGGAACCGACCGCGACGAGGCGATCGCCCGGATGCGTCGGGCGCTGAGCGAACTGCGGGTGACCGGACCTGGCATACACACCACCGCCGGGCTGCTGGCTGACGTGATGCGTCACCCGATCTTCCTGGCCGCCGAACACGACACGACAACGCTGGAACGCATCCTCGCCGAATCGAGAGACAAACCATGAGCAGAGTCCTCGCCGTATCGGGGTCCTTGCGCAGGGCGTCATTCAACAGCCTGCTGCTGCGCGCATTGCCCGAGCTCGCCCCGGAGGGCATGAAAGTGGAGATCTTCAGCGGCCTGGGGGCTGTGCCGATGTATAACGAGGACATCGACACCAACCCAGCGCATCCGGCCATCGCCTGCTTGCGGGAAGCTGTGCACGCATGTGACGGGATCGTGATCGCCACACCCGAGTACAACCACTCAATCCCGGGCGCGGTGAAAAATGCGATCGACTGGTTGTCCCGCCCGCACGGGCTGGGAGCACTGTCCGGCAAGGCGATCATGGTGCTCACTGCGACACTGCTGACCCGCGCAAAGGGAATCCGGGCGATCGCGGATGCCACGCGAATCCTCAGCGGTCTCGGCAATCTCGTGCTCACCGAGCCCGAAATCGTCGTTCCCAACGCAGCTGGTGTGCTGCGCGAGCGCTCTGACGGCACTGTGGCGCTGTGCGACGAGGTGGCCGCCGGCCTGATCCGGATCCAGCTCGCCGCCCTGCACGAAGTGATCCAGCAGGGGCTGGCGCCGGCACTGCTGGAGGTGAGCCGCCGGGAGCGCACGGAGATGACCCGACTGCAATTCCTGCCCTACCTCCGGGACGCGCTCGACGCCGGCGCAGACACCGAGCAGCTGGCCCGGCGCATGGTCGGCAGTGGTTTCCCTGCCGAGATGGTGACCGAGTGGATTCGCCGCGCACGGCCCGGGGGCGCCGCAGCAGTGGCCGGGATGCAGCCGTCCACTGCCGACGTGGGCTGATCGTTCAGCCGGCGGCCGCGGTCACCGCACCCGGCCGCCGGCTGAGCACGTCGAACAACGCCAGCAGTAGTGCCACCGCCACGAAACCCATCACCACGAACAGACTTGCACGGAACCCCTGCACCCACTGCCCTTGCGACCCGAGGGTGGCGAACAGCGCCGACCCGGCCGTCGCGATACCGATTGCGGCGCCGACCCTGCGCCCGGTCTGCAGCATTCCGCCCGCGCTGCCCGCGTGCCCCAGCGGCACGTCTTCCAGAGTCATCGTCTGGTTCGGTGCGATGATCATCCCGCTGCCGATCCCGGCGATCAGCAACGGGAGCGTCGCCCAGGCCGCTCCGGAAGCCGTCGGCGACAGCGTGACGAGCACGATCACCGTGACCAGACTCACCAGGACCAGGCAGGCACCGAGCACGATCACCCAGCCACCCAGCCGCGCGGTGAGCCGCCCGGCGAGCACCGAAGTCGCGGCCGAGCCGATCGCAAAACTTGTCATCACGACACCGGCCGCGAACGCGCTGAATCCCAGGCCGCTTTGCAAATACAGGGTGACCACGAAGAACAATGACGTGAACCCGCAGAAGTAGAGCAGCCCGATCGCATTGCCTAGCGAGAAGGATCGCAGCCGGAACAGGCTCAACGTCAGCACCGGGCGGCCACCCGCCTGCTCGTACCGCCGCTCCCACCAGATGAAGATCACGCCAAGCAGCACGGCACCTGCGATGCTGGCCCACTTGGTGACCTCATTCCAGCTTCGTTCCTCGAACGGCAACAGCAACGCCAGCACCGCAAGGCCTAGCAACACGACGCCGACCGGGTCCAACGCGCGGATACTGGTGGGTTCGGCTCGCTCGCGAGGGATCCAGCGGCTGCTCAACACCAGTGCCGCCAGCCCGATCGGCACGTTGATGTAGAAGATCCAGCGCCAGCCGCTGTGCCCGCCGATCAGGCCGATGAGCACGCCACCGACCAGCGGCCCGACCGCGGTGGCCACCCCAATGGTCGCGCTGAACAAGCCGAATGCCTTGCCCCGCTCGGTACCGCGGAACAGCTGCTGTACCAGCGCGCTGACCTGGGGCAGCAGGATTCCGCTGGCGACCCCCTGGGCGACTCGCGCCGCCGCCAGCCAGGTCGCGCTGCCCGCCATGCCGGCGGCGGCGCTGGTCAGTACGAACAAGGCGAGGCCGTATCCGAAGACCCGTCGGCGTCCCCACGCATCGCCGAGCCTGCCCGCCGGTACGAGCACCAACCCGAAGCTCAGCGCGTAGCCGGACACGATCCACTGCAGCGCAGAATCCGACGCCGAGAGCCCCTCATGGATTGAGGGCAGCGCGACGTTGACGATGCTGTCGTCGAGAAAGGTCATGAACCCGGCGATGAGGCACACGGTCAGCGCCTTCCACCTGCGCGGGTCCGCTGGAGTGGCGAGGTCGGCGCGTGCGGTGGGTACGGCTGGTCCAGACATGGTGTGACTCCGAGAGTCGTTGCGGGAGACGGAAATCAGCCCTCGAGCGGGCCCTCGATCTCGACGAGCAGCTTGCGCAGCTCTTCGTTCATCCGGTGGCGCGCCGCGGCACTGATTCCAGAGGTCAACCGGACCTCGGTCTCGGTGCGGATCTTGAGCATCTGGTGGACGCGCTCGGCGCCCTGTTCGGTGAGGCTGACCAGCACCTGCCGCCGATCGGATAAATCGAGCTCCCTGCGCACCCACCCCTTGCGCTCCAACGACGCCACCCGTTTGGTCACCGCCCCCGAGGTCAGCAACATGCCGTCCATCAACGCGCCTGCAGTCAAGGGCTTGTCCGGCCCGGCACGGTTCAGCGCCGCCAGCACCTCCAGCTCCCAGCGTCCGATCCCGTAGTCCGCGAACTCCTTGCGCAACTCGGACTCGATGTGTTGGGCGATACGCAGCATCCGGTAGCACAACCCCTTGCTGACCAGATCGACGGTGGGGTTGAGCTCGGCGACCTGGCCCATCACCTCGTCGACCCGGTCACGCTTCTTCCCATGACTGGCCATCATGCGATAATATCACA
>JBOHFU010000150.1:0-7814 GCA_050699675.1 Pseudonocardiaceae bacterium | reverse complement strand
AAACCGCTACAGGCGGTTTCATACACCGGACCGGCACGCCGGTCACGGTCTAGATCCCGCCGACCGGAGCCCGCCCACCCAAACCAGCCACGACATGCCTCGTCGGGCTGGGGCGAAGCCCCATTAGGTCTGGATCGGACGTTGGGTCAGCTGCTGGTCGTGGATTACCTGCGCCCTCAGGATTCACTCCCCGAGTGCGTGGTGTTCGTCTTCGACGGTGGCATGCTCGACGAGACCGAGGTGGCGGGGATGGTCTTTCCCGACGGCGAGATCATCTCGGCGTCGTTCCACACTCTCGCCGAAGCGCGAGGCAAGGTGAAGCCGTGGCTCGCCGACCGTCTTGAGGTGGCGGTGCAGGCCGTCGAGCAGGGCGTGACAGTGCTGTGCGAACAGGGACGCCGGATCACCTGACCAGCTGTCTCAGTACCCCTCGCGATCAAGGCACCCATCGCCTACCGGCCGCGACCCGTCGTGGACTGCTTCGAAATACCAGGGACCACGACCGCTCTGCTGTTGCCGAGTTCGACACCAGTGCTGCCCGAAGCCGCCCGGGCAGCACTGGTGTCGAACTCGGCGCACGTAGGGTTGTCACGGGCGGGGCGCTGCGACCCGGGACCGGTGTTCGCCTGAGGTACGGGCGATCACGACCCGGCAGCAGCCGCACCCCTCAGGGCGGCGCGCAGCGCCCACGGCGTTGGCTTCTGGACACGGCTCCTCGGGGGCCGTCCGGCTACGGGACGGCCCCCGACGGGATCGACCTGACCGACGAGGTTGCCCGTCAGGACCGCGAAGCGCGTCATGTCCAGCACGACCGGGCAGCGCGAGACCGAGAAAGGATGGCGATGCTCAGGCGGTATGTACTGACGGGCGCGCGCCCGGGGCGGGCAAGACCACGGTTGGGCTCGCGCTGCGCCGGGCGTGGCTACGCGGTGGTGGCCGAGGCCGCGACTGATGTGATTGCCGATGATCAGGCGCGCGTTGTCGACGAACCCTCGCAGGGCGAGGGCTTCCTCGACAACGTCGTGCGGCTGCAGCGCCAGCGGCAGGCTGAGCCGATCCCCAGCCATCTCGGGGTGCAGATCTACGATCGCTCGGCGACGCAAGCCGCGATGGGACGGCCCGTGTCGACGACGAGCTTCGGGCCGGGGATTGGATGTGCCGCAGCTTGCAGCTTCCGGTACAGCGCTGCGTCGCGGTTGCCTGCAGGGTGGTTGCCGTCGTCGGCGATGCGCGCCAAGAGCGAGCTGGTCGTCGCAGGTGCACTCGATGACCCGCAACGGCTCGCCCAGGTCCGCCGCCATCTGGCGAAGGGTGGCAATCTGGTTGGCGCGGGTATAGGTGCAGCCATCGAGGATCACGATCGAGGCATGGTCGCGGCGCAGCAGCCACTCAGTGGTGCGGTACATGACATCGACGCAGAAGTCGTTCTGGTCGTCGGTGTAGTCCACATGCGATGGTAGGAACAGTCCTGCACGGATGCGGTCCTTGTCCAGCACGACCGCATGAAGCCGGGTCGTGAGAGCGCAGGCCAGGGTGCTCTTGCCGATTCCGGGGAAGCCAGCCATGGCGACGATCACGAGGACCCGAACTCGTCCAGCCGGTAAACACGTTTGGCGTTGCCCGCACCCACCATCTGAGCGATGCGCACCGCGTCGGCACCCGACCACTCCCCCGATTCCACCCACTCACCGAGGACGCCGACCATCGCGCGCCGCCACAGCACCGCACCGAGATAGTGCAGCTCGGCTGGTCCCCATGCGTCGGAGGAGAACAGCACCTTGCCGAACGGCGCCACTTCCAGGGATTCCGCGACGATGGCACGGGAACGCGCCCCCGTGTAGTTCACCGCCAACCCGACGTCGAAGTACACGTGCGGGAACACGTGGGCCAGATACCCGGCGGTGCGGTGATAGGGATAGCAGTGCAGCAACATCACCGGCACCTGCCGGTCCCGCACCCGGCGCAGAAAGTCGGTCATCAGCGAGGGGTTGCAGCGGTGCAGAGTCAGGTCAGGGTCCCCGTACCCGACGTGGAACTGCAGCGGCAGGCCGCGGTCAAGGCCTGCCCAGAGCAGGTGTCGCAGCAGGACCGGATTGGTCAGGCGCCGCTCGCCGGTCTGCAGCCACTGCCCAGCAGCGCGGCGCACCTCACCGGCGCTGGGTGGCTCAGGATCGAAGTCGAGACCGTACCGGTAGGCGATGACGGACTTGAGGCCCACGGTGTGCCTGGCCCGTGCGTCCAGTGTCGAAGCGAATCGGTCGGCGAACCCGGCCGCGTCCCCGCCACTAGCCGCCACCTCCTCCGCGACCGACTCCAGGCGGACGATCTCCGCTGCGGACGCGCCGGAGGCAGTCGCCATCTCTGCGGGGCCAAGGGTCTCCTCGGCGCGGTAGCCGGTCTCGACCAGGAACCATTCGATGCCACTTGCGGCGAGCAGCCGCCGGGTGACCTCCTTCGCACCGAGCTCTCGGCGGCGGGCGAGGTACGCGTCGGCGTCCACGTGCGGGGGGAGATCGAGCACCGGGGCGCACCAGCGGCGGACCGCGAAGCCCAATTGCGAATCCAGGTGGGTTGTCCCCGCAGGTGGTGGCCACGGGGACTCGGTGAAGCCGGCTTCGAACCCGGCACCGTCGAGCTCACCTGTCGCGGCACCGTGGACGTGGTGGTCCACCAGGCGCAGCGTCTCGACAGCCGAGCGCAGGGCATCAGCAGTCATCGACAACACCACAGCAGTGCTTGCCGCGCCACGCTTCCCGGCCTTCCCGGACAGCCACCCCGGCGATGATCAGGGCGACAATCGGATCTGCCCACGACCAGCCGAACAAGCTGTTGAGTAACAGCCCGACCAACAACACCCCGGACAGGTAGGTGCACAGCAACGTCTGCCGGGAATCGGCCACCGCGCTGGCGGACCCGAGCTCCCGGCCGGCACGGCGCTGGGCGTAGGACAGCAACGGCATGATCACCAACGACACCGCGGCCAACGCGATGCCCACCGTTGAGTGGCTAGCGTCCTCCGCACCGGTCAGTGAGCGCACCGACTCCACCGTCACATAGCCGGCCAGCGCGAAGAACGACAGCGAAATAACCTTCAGTGCGGTGCGCTCCCGTGCCTCGGGATCCCGTCCGGAGAACTGCCAGGCCACCGCGCTGGCCGAGGCCACCTCGATCACCGAGTCCAAACCGAAGCCGATCAGCGCGGTGGAGGAGGCCACCACCCCGGCGGAGATCGCGACGACGGCCTCGATCACGTTGTAGCTGATCGTGGCAGCGACCAGCAACCGCACCCGCCGGGACAGCATCGTGCGCCGACCGACATCCGGCCCGGCGGTCACCGGGTGCTCACCTCCGCGGTGGGCCGGTCATCGATGCATGCCTGGGCTTGGTCGACCGCCAGCACGACCTTCACCAGCTCGCTCAGCGCGCGAGCCAGATGAGCATCGGCCAGGGCATAGTGGACCTGCCTACCCTGGTAGGTAGCCACCACCAGGCCGCAGCCGCGCAGGCAGGCCAGGTGGTTGGACACGTTCGAGCGGGTCAGCCCGAGCTGCCCTGCCAGCTGGCCGGGATAGCTCGCGCCATCCAGCAATGCCACCAGAATCCGGCATCTGGTGGGATCGGCCAGCGCGCGACCCAGCCGAGCCAGCGCGACCTCCCGCGTCTCACACGTCAGCACCACCAAAATAGTACAGTTATCGCTGACGTTTTGTTAGGTCAGTCCGCGTGGATGATCGTGCCCACGTGCTCGCCCTGCAGGGCCTTCGTGATGTTGCCCGGTGTGAGCCCGTTGACGATCTGGATCTCCTTCCGGTGCTTGGCGTGCGCCATGAGCTCGAGCACCAGCGCGTCGATGGGGAGCACGGTGAGGTTCATCGCCAGCAGTTCGGCGGCCCCCACCCGCGGGATGAGCTCTGGGGAGCTCCCCTCGGCTGTCGCCGGGTCGCTGGTGAACACGCCGTCGACGTCCTTGACGTAGATCGTCCTGGCGGCGCCGTAGGCATCGGCCAGCAGGAAGGCGCCGGTATCCGTGCGGTGCGGCGGGATCTTGCCCACCTCGGGCGGGAGCTCGTACAGCTCATAAGGCGGGTATCCATTGGACACCGCGGCCCGGCTGGCGCTCAGGTGCACGGCGAGCTGGTGCGCGATCGCCGCATGCGGCAGATAGGAGACGCCCTGCTCGGCGAGCAACGCCGCGATGAGGTGCCCGTTCTGCTCGGCCTCGGCGGAGGTCAGCGCGGCCAGGACGCCGGTCGGCAGGCCGAGATCGAGCCCGACGCCGAGTACGTGGCGGCCCCGGATGCCCGGTCCGGTAAGGATCAGCATCCGATGCTCCGGCAGCGCCGTACGCAGCTCATCGACGACCGGCAGCACCGCGTCGCGACCTTTATCCATGATCGAGCGGCCGCCGATCACGACGACGTTCAGCCATGGCAGCAGCGGGATCACCGGGCGGTCGATGGGTCGGATGAGTTCGCGGTCCAGCAGGGTCTGGCGCATCAGCGGGGATGGCACGTCCTTGGCCGCGAAGGAGGGTTCGGGATGCGAGACGGTGTTCGTCATGACGTTCTCCTGGAGTGACGTGTCAGCGGGGCGGCGGGCGGCGTTCACACCGCGGAGATAATCGTGCCGACGTGCTCGCCGGCGAGCGCACGGGCGAGCAGCCCCGGCCGAAGCCCGTTGATGATCTGGACCGATTTCACATGCCGGGCACGGCGCATGAGCTCCAAGATTGGGCGCTCGATGATGAGATCCGGCAGGTCCCGGGCGATCAGCTCATCGACGGTGATCTCCGGGATCAGCTCGGCACTCGGATCGGTCTTCGGATTGGCGGTGTAGAGCCCGTCCTCGTCCTTCACGAAGATCATGTTGCGACAGCCGTAGACTTCCGCGACCAGATAACATCCGGCATCCGTGCGGTAGGGCGGAATAACGCCCTCGCTCGGGACGCGCTGCCACATGTCGTACGGCGGCATCCCGGAGAAAATCGCGGCGCCGCACTCGGCGAGATACAGCGGGATCGCACCGAACGCCGAGCCGCCCACCACCGGCACACCATGGCGGGCCATGAGGTACCCGAGCATCTGGGCGTTCTGATCGGCGACTGCTGCCCCGACATCGGTCAGCACACCGGTGGGCAGGCCGAGCTCAGCCGCCAGGGAGTACAGGTGGCGAGCCCGGGTGCCGGCACCGGTGCCGATCAGGATCTGATGGCTACGCTTGACCGCCGCCAACTCCTCGACCAGCGGATAGACCGCCGCCCTGCCGCGGTCGATCAAGCTCTGCCCGCCGATTTTGATCACGCTCACCTCGGGCAAAATGGCGTAATCGGACGCCATATCACTTGCCTGCATGAGTTCCGTGTCGTTCAGCGACCGACTCATCAGCAATGATTCCAAGGTGGCTCTACTCGCAGCCATGTAATCCTCCTCGCTACCGGCCCTGGGTCCTGAGAGGACTGAGCTACCGACCTTAGACTGGACGACGCCTACGGTGGGAGCCAGCTGAAAGAGCGTTACCCCGAACGTGCGGAGGTCGCCTTACAGATTCGCCGCGGGGGCGTGCGCTACGCCGCGTGGTAATCCGGCACAGCGGCACCATCGTCACAACTGTGATCTGCGTCATACTCGTGCTGGACCCGCTTGCGCGTGGACGGCCAGACCCCGCGCAGACTGCCTCACAAATCGCCCGATCCCCCAACGCCACAGCCATCCGGTGCCGGGCAGCTTCGGTGTGAAAGAGACGTGCCAGCGAATCCAGGTCGCGCCCCCAGCCGATTCGAGGTCGACATCCCCCGGTAATCCCGGACCGGGAGCCCAGTCAAATGCCGATAGCTGAACCGTCGATCGGGAACTAAACTGACAATTTGGTCTCGACCGGTCACCCGCCCCTTACGGAAGATCCGGATCGCGCCAGGTCCCTCCGGCTCCCCGTCACCGGCCCGCTCCAGCCTGAACGAATCGATCGGTGACCACGTCGGCCAAGTCGCGCCGTCCCGCAGCAGCGCGTACACGGTGGCGGCGTCGGCGGACGTGTGAACCTGGACCTCGACGTGCTGCCTGCGAACCACTCGGTACATGTACCATCGCCGCGGCTCTGGGCACCAGTCACCGGATGCTCATCTGTCACTTCGCGATCCTTGCTGGCGGGAATTGTCGAGGGCTGGCTGATGCCGCTGACCGAATGGAACCGCCGCCACGAGTCCCAGCCGAGAGAAACTCGCTAGAAGATGGCGAAGGTTGCCCTGCGTACCGCGTCGTCGCCCAGCTGGACGCATCGGTCGTACTCGGCGCGGCGGGTGGCGAGGATGCACCGGAGGAGTAGCTCGCCCAGGCCGCCGACGAGCACCTCGTCGGCCTCGAGCCGGGTGAGCGCGATCGCCTGGGTTGCCGGCAGTGCGGTGATCCCGCAACGGCGGGCCTGCTCCGGGGTCATCAGCGCCGGGTCGTGCGTCGCTGGTTCGGGCAGGTCCAGGCCACGGGTCAGGCCGTCCAGCCCGGCCAGGATGAGTCCACCCAAGGCCAGATAGGGGTTGCTGCTGGCGTCGCAGGCCTTGAGCTCGGCGTTCGTGCTCTCCTCCTCCCGACCCCGGAACGGGGACGCGACGCGCAGCGCAGCCTCCCGGTTGTCGTAGCCCCACGACACCGTGGACCCAGCCCACGCGCTGGGCCGGAGCCGGTCGTAGGACAGGTATGACGGGCAGGTGAGCGCGACGAGCGCGGGCAGGTGGTCCAACACTCCGGCCAGGAATGCGCGGCCGAGAGTAGACACTGCAAACGGGTCGGCCGGGTCGTGCATCAGGTTCGTCGTGCCGCCGGCATTCCACAGGCTGAAGTGCACGTGGGCACCACTGCCGATCGCGTCCGGGAATGGCCGGGGCGCGAACGAGGCGAGCAGGCCGTGCCGCACCTCGGCGACCCCACGCACGGTGTCGCGCAACCGGAGCTGATTGTCGGCAGCCGCCAGCGCGTCGTCGTAACGGATCGAGATCTCCTGCTGCCCCGGCCCGTACTCGTTGATGACCTGCTCGACGACCAACCCCTGCTTGACCAGCGCGTCGGCGATGTCGTTCATCACCGTCGCCGCACGGTCGAGGCCCGCCGAGGAGTAGACCGGGCCATTGCCCCACGGCACCGGGCCCTCCGCGGTGTTCTCCGCCAGGTAGAACTCGTTCTCGAACGAGGCCCGCACCCGGATCCCGGCCTTGGCTGCCCGGCCGATCGTCCGTCGCAAGAACGCCCGCGGGCAGCAACCCCAGTCCTGACCCGCGTGGTCGACCTGGTCGGACAGCACGCTGCCCACACCGTCGAGCCACGGCAGCCGCACGTACGTGCTGGGGTCCGGCACGATGCGCACCTCGCCCACCGGCTCCATGTCGGTGACCGGCACAAGTTCATCGAGCAGGTTGACGGCGTTCTGCGCCCGGGTCAGGCCCAGCCCGGCCTGCACGGTCCCGGCCAGCTGCGCAACGTGCACCTGCTTGCCGCGGATGACACCGCTGGGATCGCAGTACAGGAATCTCAACAGCCGCACCTGGTCGTCGGCCACCCGCTGCAGCAACGTCGCCTCATCGTGGGGGCAGGGATCGCGATCCGTACCCGGAGGAAGATGGAGTGATGCCGATGGAAGAGGAGCGCCCATGAGGAGAAACATCGCACGACGTGTCCCGCGATGGGCACTGTGGGTGTGCACGTCACTGGGAGCGGCGGTCACCGCCAACAAACTCCGCGGGAGGCGGGTTCCGTTCCTGCGGAGGTCCTTCCTGCGCTTGCTGAGGGGCATGCGGCGGCTGCGCAGCGACGTGCAGGTGCGTGACG
>JBOHFU010000149.1:0-7832 GCA_050699675.1 Pseudonocardiaceae bacterium | reverse complement strand
GCCTCAGTACTTCAGCAGGTTGGCGGCGTCGACCGAGGCCGAGCGACGCGTCTTGAAGATCGCCATGATGATGGCCAGGCCGACCACCACCTCGGCGGCAGCCACCACCATCACGAAGAACGCCATGATCTGCCCGTCCAGGGTGCCGTTGATCCTGGAGAAGGTGATCAGGGTCAGGTTCACCGCGTTGAGCATCAGTTCGATGCACATGAACACCACCACGGCGTTGCGGCGCACCAGCACGCCAGCTGCGCCGATGGTGAACAGCAGCGCCGACAGCAGCAGATAATACGTCGGCGTCACCGGCCCCCCTCCTCAGATCCGGTGGGTGGCACCGGCTCGTGCAGGGCGCGAGTATGAGGATCTTCACCAGCACCCGCAACGCTGCGCACGTCGTCGTCCAGACGCTCGCGGGAGGTGGAGTCCAGCAGCTCGGACTGCGACTCGGTAGCCACCGAACCGTCGGGCAGCAGGGCCGGGGTGGCCACCGAGTTCATGGTGGCGAAGACGCCGGGGCCAGGCAGCGGAGAGGGACGCGCACTGCGGATCCGAGCCTCCGCCCGCTCTCGCTGGGTCAGCCTGCCCTCCTTGGTTCGCTCGGTGAACGTCAGCACCATCGCGCCGACCGCGGCGGTGATCAGCAATGCGGAGGTGAGCTCGAAGGGGAACAGGTAGTCGGTGAACAGGATGCGGCCGAGGTTGGCGACGTTGCCGCCGCCGGTGGTGTTCACTCCGACCAGCCCAGCCGCGGTGACGCCGGTGAAGGCCCGGCCCAGCATCCCGACCAGCAGCACGGCCAGGCCGATCCCGGCCAGCGCAGCGGCGACCCGCTGACCGCGCAGCACTTCGACCACCGAGTCGACGCTTTCCTTGCCCACCAGCATCAGGACGAACAGGAACAGCATCATGATCGCGCCGGTGTAGACGATGATCTGCACAAAGCCCAGGAACGGCGCTTGCTGGACCATGTACAGCGCACCCAGGCACAACATGGTCTGCGCCAGCCACAGCGCCGAATGCACCGCGTTGCGGGCGAACACCATCGCCAGCCCGCCGGCCAGCGCGAGCGGACCCAGGATCCAGAACGCGACGGTCTCCCCGAGGCCGATGGTGTCGGTCGACACCGGGGTAGGCAGCGGCACTCCGAGCAGGAAGTCCAGCGCAGTCACCGCTCTTCCTCGCCCACCGCGCCCGAACGCCGCTCCAGGGTCGGACCCTGCACGTAGTAGTCCTCCTCACTGTCGCCCAGCCGCATCGGGTGCGGGGGCTGCTCCATTCCGGCCAGCAACGGCGCGAGCAGGTCCTCCTTGGTGTAGATGAGGTCTTGGCGGTTGTCGTCGGCCACCTCGTACTCGTTGGTCATGGTCAACGCGCGGGTCGGGCAGGCCTCGATGCACAGGCCGCAACCGATGCAGCGCAGGTAGTTGATCTGGTAGATCTCGCCGTAGCGCTCCCCGGGCGAGTAGCGGGCCTCATCGGTGTTGTCCCCGCCCTCGACGTAGATCGCGTCCGCCGGGCAGGCCCAGGCGCACAGCTCGCACCCCACGCACTTCTCCAGCCCGTCCGGGTGCCGGTTGAGCTGGTGCTTACCGTGGAACCGCGGGGCGGTGATCTTTTTGACCTCCGGATACTCCTCGGTCACGACCTTCTTGAACATCGTCGAGAAGGTGACCCCGAAACCCTTGACCGGATCAAGCAGTCCCATGGTCGTCCTCCTCCTGCGTGATCGGTGGCGCACCGGTGGTCACTGCAGCGCGCCGACGCGGTGGTGTCGGCACCACCAGGTCCAGCGGGGGCAGCGGGTAGTCCGAGCCCGCGGTGGGCACCTCGTGGCTGCGCTGGCCGGTGGTGAGCTGGACCGAACTGGGCCGGGCCGTCCTGCGCTCGGGCAGCAGGAAAGCGACGAGCACCAGGGCGCCTAGCAGGATGCCGCCGACCACAAGGATCTCGGGCCCGGTGACGTCGGCGTTGCGCAGCGCCCTGACGGCGGAGACCACCACGATCCAGACCAGGCTGACTGGCACCAGCACCTTCCAGCCCAGCGCCATGAACTGGTCGTAACGGAACCGGGGCAGGGTGCCGCGCAGCCAGATGAACACGAACAGGAAGGCCAACGTCTTGCCGATGAACCACAGCGGACCCCACCAGCCGCTGTCCAGCGGCCCGCCGGCCAGCGGCCAGGGGGCGTGCCAGCCGCCCAGGAACAACGTGGTCGCCAGGGCCGAAACAGTGACCATGTTGACGTACTCGGCAAGGAAGAACAGCGCGAACTTCAGCGACGAGTACTCGGTGTGAAAACCACCGACCAGCTCCGACTCCGCCTCGGGCAGGTCGAACGGGGCGCGGTTGGTCTCACCCACCATCGCTACGACGAACACCGCGAAGCTGGGGAACAGCAGGAACACGAACCACCACTGCTGTGACTGGGCAGCCACAATGTCCGCCGTGGACAGTGAGCCCGCGTACAGGATCACCGCGACGAACGACATCCCGAGGGCGATCTCATAGGAGATCACCTGGGCGGCCGAGCGCAGCGAGCCCAGCAGCGGGTAGGGCGAGCCCGACGCCCAGCCGGACAGCACGATCCCGTAGACGCCCAGCGAGGAGCAGGCCAGCACCACGAGCACCCCGACGGGCAGGTCGGTGATCTGCAGCACGGTCGGCTCACCGAAGATCGACACTTCACCGCCGAGCGGGATCACGGAGAACGCCGTGAAGGCCGTGACCGCGGAGATCACCGGAGCCAGCACGTACACCCAGCGGTCGGCCAGGACGGGTGTGATGTCCTCCTTGAACGCCAGCTTGAGTCCGTCTGCCAGGGACTGCAGCAGCCCGAAGGGCCCGACCCGGTTGGGGCCCGGCCGGTGCTGCATGCGCCCGACCACCCGGCGCTCCATCCAGATCATGAACAGGGTCATCACCATGAGGAACGCGAAGATCACGACGACCTTCACCGCGATGATCCATAGTGGGTCGTCGGCGAGCAGCGCCTCGGTGGGCGTCATGGCCTACCTCCCCACGCCTTCGTCGGTGATCGTGGCGTTCCCGCCTCGCACGGTGACCACGGCGCCATGACCGGCACCGAGGCTGCTCCGGACGGTAGCGGGTCCGGAGTTACCTGGGATCCACACCACCCCCGCCGGCAGGTCGGCGGCCGCGGCCGGCAGCGTCACCGAGCCCTGCGTGGTGGATACCGTGACCTCCCCCCCGAGGTGCACCCCGAGCTCGGTGGCGGTGGCCTCGGACAGCAGCGCTACGGCAGGCCGGGCAGTGCCGGCCAGATGCAGCTCGCCGTCCTGCATCGATCCGTTGTCCAGCAGCCGACGCCAGGTGGCCAGCAACGCCTGTCCTTCGCCGACCTGCGGAACCGGTGCGGCGGGCAGCTGCGGGGACTTCCCGCCGTTACCCCCACTGGTACCCGAGTAGCTGCCGAGCGCTGCGAGACCAGCCCATGCCGCGGCGGGGGTCTGGGTGAACAGATCGACGTCCATCTCGATGGCGAGGCTGTCCAGCACACGGCAGTCCGGCAGGGTCGCGCCGGCACCCGCGGTGGTGGCGGTGATCGTGGTGGCGAACTCGCGGCGGCGGCCTTCCCAGTCGAGGTAGCTGCCCGCCTTCTCGACTGCGGATGCGATCGGCAACACGACATTGGCCGCCTTGGTCACGGCCGACGGCCGCATCTCCAGGCTCACCACGAAGGCGGCCCGGTTCAGCGCCTGCTCGGCCAGCCGGGGGTCCGGGAGATCGGCCGGATCCACGCCGCCGATGACCAGCCCGTCCAGCTCCCCGGCCGCTGCTGCGGCGAGGATCCCGGTGGTGTCGCGACCAGGCTGGCTCGGCAGCGTCACCCCCCAGGCGCGCTCGACCTCGGCGCGGGCCACCGGGTCGGCGACCAGCCGGCCGCCGGGCAGCAGGGTCGGCGCCGCCCCGGCTTCCAGGGCGCCTCGCTCACCGGCTCGTCGGGGGATCCAGGCCATCCGGGCCCCGGTACCCGCGGCCAACCGGGCCACCGCCGAGTACAGCCCGGGCACCTCGGCGGCGCGCTCGCCGACCAGCAGTACCGCCCCCGGCGCGCACAACGCGTCGCGGGCCGGACCGTCCAGCGTGTCCAGGAAACCCGGTTCAGCACCGGGCGGCACCCGCAGCAGCGTGCCGAAGGTCTTGCGCACCGCGGCGGTGGTGAACTGTCCGAGGTGAAACACCGGCATGGCGCGGTCCCGGGCGGCCCGGCGCAGCCGGAGGAAGACGATCGGCGACTCCTCCTCCGGCTCGAACGCCACGCAGAGCACCGCAGGGGCAGCGCTGAGGTCGCGGTAGGTCACCCCACCGGTGCCTGGGGTGACGCCGACCGCGTGCGCGGCGAGGAAGTGCAGCTCCTCGGCCGAGTGCGGTCGCGCGCGGAAGTCGATGTCGTGAGTGCCCAGCGCGACCCGGGCGAACTTCGCGTAGGCGTAGGCGTCTTCGACGGTGAGCCGGCCGCCGGCCAGCACCCCGGCACCGCCATCCCGGCTCGCGAGCAGCCCGGTGGCCGCGGCCTGCAGCGCATCGGTCCACGACGCCGGCTTCAGCTCACCGTCGGTGTCCCGGATCAGCGGCCGGGTGATCCGGTCTTCGCCACGGGCGTACTCGAAGGCGAAGCGACCCTTGTCGCAGTTCCACTCCTCGTTGACCTCGGGGTCGTGACCGGCGAGCCGGCGCAGCACGATGCCCCGCCGCCAGTCGGTGCGCTGCGCACAGCCCGACGCGCAGTGTTCGCACACACCCAGGGTGGAGACGAGGTCGAAAGGCCTGGACCGGAACCGGTAGGCGGCGCTGGTCAGCGCACCGACCGGGCAGATCTGGATGGTGTTGCCGGAGAAGTAGGACTGGAAGGGCGTGTCGACCGCCACCCCCACCTGCTGGTCGGCGCCGCGTTCGAGCATGTCGATGAATGCGTCTCCGGCAATCTGCTCGGAAAAGCGGGTGCAGCGGGCGCAGAGCACGCAGCGCTCGCGGTCCAGCAGCACCTGCGAGGAGATCGCGATCGGTTTGGCGAAGGTGCGTTTGGTCTCGGTGAACCGGGAGTCCGCCCGGCCATTGGACATCGCTTGATTCTGCAGCGGGCACTCGCCGCCCTTGTCACAGATCGGGCAGTCCAGGGGGTGGTTGATCAGCAGCAGCTCCATCACGCCCTGCTGCGCCTTGTCCGCCACCGCTGAGGTGTGCTGGGTCTTGACGATCATAGCGTCGGCCACCGTGAGGGTGCAGCTGGTCTGCGGCTTGGGCATCGGGCGCCCGCCCATCTCCACCTCGACCAGGCACTGCCGGCAGGCGCCAGCCGGGTCGAGCAGCGGGTGGTCGCAGAACCGCGGCACGATGATGCCCAGCCGCTCGCAGGTTCGGATCACCAGCTCGCCCTTGGGCGCGTCGACCTCGCGGCCATCGATGGTCAGCCGGACATGACCCTCCGGGACGGGCCGGTCAGCGCCTGAAGGATTGCCAGCCTGTTGAGCCAGCGTCATCGGTGCGACCCTGCCAGCTCGGCCTGCGCGTTGCCCTGCTGGGCTGACCGGTCGACGCCGGGTTGTTTGGCGCACAGGTCCAGGAATTCTTGCCGGAAGTACTTGATGCCGCTGGTGATCGGGCTGGCGGCACCGTCCCCGAGCGCGCAGAACGACCGGCCCAGGATGTTGTCACAGATGTCCAGCATGGTGTCCACATCCGACGGGGTGCCCTCCTGCAGCACCATCCGCTGCAGGATCTGGGTCAGCCAGTAGGTCCCCTCCCGGCACGGGGTGCACTTACCGCAGGACTCGTGCTTGTAGAACTCGGTCCACTTCATCACCGCCCACGGCACACTCACCGTGTTGTTGAACACCATGATCGCGGTGGTACCCAGCATGGAGCCAGCCTCCGCAGCACCTTCGAAGTCCAGCGGGATGTCCATGTGCTCGTCGGTGAGCAGCGGGGTGGACGACCCGCCCGGCGTCCAGAACTTCAACGGGCCGCCCGTCATCCCGCCGGCCATGTCCAGCAACTCGCGCAGCGTGATACCCAGCGGGGCCTCGTACTGCCCGGGCCGCTGCACGTGCCCGGAAATCGAGTAGATCTTCGGGCCGGGCGATTTCTCGGTACCCATCGAACGGAACCAGTCCGACCCACCGTTAACGATGTAGGGCACGCTGCAGACGGTCTCGACGTTGTTCACCACGGTGGGTGCGGCGTAGAGCCCGGAGGTGGCCGGGAACGGTGGCTTGAGCCGGGGCTCCGCCCGGCGGCCCTCCAACGAGTTCAGCAGCGCGGTCTCCTCACCTGCCTCGTAGGCGCCGGCGCCCGCATGCACCACGATGTCCAGGTCGAACCCGGAGCCGAGGATATTCCTGCCCAGATAGCCGGCGGCATAGGCTTCGTCGACCGCGTTGCGCACCCGGCGGATGCAGTGCAGCATCTCGCCACGGATGTAGATGAAGCACCGGTGGGCACGGATCGCGTAGCCGGTAATGATGCAACCCTCGATCAGCGAATGCGGGTCGGCCATCATCAGCGGCACGTCCTTGCAGGTGCCCGGCTCACCCTCGTCTGCGTTGATCACCAGGTACGTGGGCTTGGCCGCCGGCCCGGTCGGCTGCTCGCCCGGTTTGGCCTGCGGGATGAAGCCCCACTTCATGCCGGTGGGGAAACCGGCCCCGCCACGCCCTCGCAGACCCGAGTTTTTGATCAACTGGATCAATTGATCGGGCTGAGCAGCCAGCGCGGTGCGCAGCGCGGTGTAGCCCTCAAGCTGGGTGTAGGTGTCGAGGGTCCAGGACTCCGGTGACAGCCACCGCCGGGTTAACACCGGGGTGAGCGTCCGCTCGGTCACGACTCCTCCTGCTGGCTTGTCATTTCTTGCCGGTCATTTCTTGTCCGGAACGTCAGGCGGCGGTGGTGCCTGGTCGGGCATCGCCGGCGCCCGCCAACCCTTCTCCTGGGCAAGGAAATTGCCGGCCAGCGTCTCCTTAGCCGCCGACGGTCCGTCCACCGCATCCCGCATCTCCTGCGGCTCGCCGAAGAAGCCGGCTAGCTGCAACTCGGTGCTGCGCCAGTCGGTCAACGACGCACCGCGGGTCGGCGCCGGCCGGTCCCCGCGGCGCAGCGCGTCCACCAGCTCCACCGCCGACTCCGGGGTCTGGTTGTCATAGAACTCGTAGTTCACCTGCAGCACCGGAGCCAGGTCACAGGCGGCCAGGCATTCGGCGTGCTCAAGGGTGATCGAGCCCTTGGAGCCCGGGCAGCCCGCGGTCTCCTCGTGGCCGATCTCGAGCCGCTTGCGCAGCCTGGCGTAGATCTCGTCGCCGCCCAGCGCCGCGCACAGCGTATTGGTGCACACGCTGACCAGGTGCTCGCCACCGGGCTTGCGCTTGTACATCGTGTAGAAGGTGGCCACCGTGGTCACCTCCGCGGTAGTGATCTCCAGCAGCTGCGCGCAGAACGCGATCGCGGCCTGGCTGACATACCCCTCCACGCTTTGCACCAAGTGCAGTAGGGGCAACAGTGCCGAGCGGGGCTGCGGGTAACGCGCGATGATCTCCTGCGCCCGCTGCCTGGTCTGCTCATCGAACATGCTGGTGTCCACCCGCAGGGGCCGCTCCACCGGAGCGTCCTGCACGGTGGACCAGGTCGTCGGCGCGGCCTGGTCCGCGGCCCCCGACACCTCCGCGGGGCGCGCGGTGAAGGCCGGGTTGTCGGCCGGGCTCACCGGTCCACACCTCCCATCACCGGGTCGATCGACGCCACCGCGGCGATGACGTCGGCCACCAGGCCGCCCTCGCTCATCGCCGGCATGGACTGCAGGTTGACGAAGCTGGGATCCC
>JBOHFU010000148.1:0-7858 GCA_050699675.1 Pseudonocardiaceae bacterium | reverse complement strand
ACATCGGCATGAGCACCTCATTCGACGCAGATCTCGAGCTGGAGAGCATCGAGTTCGTAAAGCTGGCCACGATGCTCACCGAACGGTACGGCGACCGGGTCGACTTCGTGGCGTTTCTCGCGGCCAAGGAGCTAAACGAGATCGTCGAGATGACGGTCGGCGAGGTAGTCACCTATATTGCGAGCCGTCTGGCCCTCGCGGGCGCGATCGATGGCTGAGATCATCGCAGGCGGCGTACGGTTCCACGTCCAGCAGTTGACGCCACGCCGCCGACCATGCCGACCGGAGCACCCTGTCGTGTTCATCCACGGGCTGGGCATGGACAACCTGTCCAGCTTCTACTACACGCTGGCCAACCCGTTAGCGCACGCTGGTGCCGAGGTGATCCTGTACGACCTGCGCGGGCACGGTCTGTCCGAGCGGCCGCGTACTGGCTACCGGGTAGACGACTCGGTCGCCGACCTCGCTGCGCTGCTCGACGCGCTGGCCATCGACGGGCCCGTGCACCTGGTCGGCAATAGCTATGGCGGCATAGTGGCGCTCGGCTTCGCGGTCGCGCACCCGAACCGAGTGGCGAGCATGGTGTTGATCGAGGCTCATTTCAGCGTGGCTGGATGGGCCGAGCAGATCGCGGCCGAGCAGTCCAGGATCGAAATCGCCCTCGCCAGGGATGCAGTGCGGGGTTGGCTCGACCAGCTCGGCCGCAAGGTCACCCGGCTGGCGGAGATGGCCGACGACCTACTTAACCGCACCACGTTCCTGGCCGACCTGCAGACCGTGCAGCCGATCCCGATGAGCCAGCTGCGTACCCTCACCTGTCCTGTGCGGGCCATCTACGGCGAGCATTCCGATGTCGTCAACTACGCCCGCGAGCTCGACGAATACCTGCCACACTGCGTGCTGACGGTGCTGGCCGGCTGCGGTCACTCGGTGCTGATGGACGCGACGGCTGCGCTGCGCGAGATCGTGCTGGACTGGTTCGCCACGCAGGCTTCGGTGAATGCCCGGTGAGCCGGTTCCTGTTCGTGGTACCGCCGCTGGCCGGACACACCTTCCCCACGGTGGCGGTGGGCCGGGATCTGACCGACCGCGGCCATCTGGTCGCCTGGGCTGGGCACACCGAGACCGTGAGTCCGCTGCTGCCGGCTGGGGCGAAGCTGATCCCGGTTGAGGCGAACGTCGGCAGTCAGCCGCTGGCGCAGATCCGCCGCCGATCGCAGGGCCTGCGGGGAGTGGCGGCGTTCCGGTTCCTGTGGGCGGATTTCCTGATCCCATTGGCGGTCTCGATGGTGCCCGGCGTGGCGGCCGCAGTGGCCGACTTCGACCCCGACGTCGTGGTCGTCGACCAGCAGGCGTTGGCCGGCGCGCTGGTGGCCCGCCAGCGCGGTCTGCCGTGGGCGACCTCGGTCACGACCTCAGCAGAGCTGACCAACCAGTACGCCACCATGCCCCAACTTGGCGTGTGGGCCCGGCAGCGCCTGGCCGACTTTCAACGCGAGATGGGCGTGTCACACCCTGTCGACCTGCGGTTCTCCGATCATCTTGTGCTCGCGTTCACGACCGCAACGCTGGTCGGGTCGGTCGCGGACTTCCCTGACCACTACGTGTTCGTGGGACCATCGATCTGCACACGGGCTGGCGCACCTGAATTTCCGTGGGACTGGTTCGACCCGCACCGCCAGCACGTCCTGGTGTCGCTGGGCACGATCAACCGGGAGATCGGCCGGCGGTTCTTCGCCACCGCGGTGCAGGCGGTGGCGCCGCTCGCCGATCGGCTGCAGGTGGTCCTCGTCGCGCCGCCCGACCTGGTCGACTCGCCGCCTGACCATGTGCTGGTCCGCCAATTCGTCCCCCAACTCGACCTCCTCCCCTCGCTGCACGCGGTGATCTGCCACGCCGGTCACAACACGGTGTGCGAGGCCCTCGCGCACGGCGTGCCGCTCGTGGTGGCCCCGATCCGCGACGACCAGCCGGTGATCGCGGGGCAGGTCGTCGACGCCGGGGCTGGCATCCGGGTGCCCTTCGGTCGAGTTGGTGCCACCGAGCTGCGCAACGCCATCACGACGCTGCTCGACGACCCGTCCTACCGGGCCGCAGCGCGGCATGTACAGACCTCGTTCGCTACCGCCGGCGGTGCCGCCGCCGCAGCCGATCACCTGGAGAAACTCACATGAGCGATCCGTTTGAGTCCCGCCGGCCGTACTACCAGGCGGAGTTGGCCGGGGGTGTCGAGCGCTTTCTCGAACCCAGCCGGGACACCTGTCCCTGGTGCGGATCCACCGACCTGTCGGTCCGGCTGCGGAGCTCCGACCTCGTCCAGCGAAAGCCGGGCCGGTTCACCCTGGAGCAGTGCGGGACGTGCCGGCACATCTTCCAGAATCCCCGGCTTACCCCGGCCGGGCTGGACTTCTATTACCGAGACTTCTACGACGGCCTCGGCCAGGAGCTGATGGAGGGGGCATTCAACGCGGCCGGGCAGTCCTACCGCGGGCGGGTCGACATCCTCAAGCCGTTCACCACACCCCGCGCATGGCTGGACGTCGGTGCCGGCCACGGCCACTTCTGCCGGCTCGCCCGCGAGATCTGGCCGGACACCGAGTTCGATGGGCTGGACCAGAGCGTCAGCGTTGAGGAGGCGCAGCGCCGTGGCTGGATCGACCACGGCTACCGGGGGGAGTTCGTCGCACTCGCCGACGAGCTGACCGGCCGGTACGACGTGGTCAGCATGCACCACTACCTGGAGCACACCCGGGAGCCGTTCGACGAGCTGGACGCTGCCGCCAAGGTCCTGCAAGCCGGCAGCTTTCTATTGATTGAGCTGCCGGACCCCGAGTCGCCCTTAGGGCGCCTACTCGGCTGCTGGTGGATGCCGTGGTTCCAGCCGCAGCACCAGCACATGATCCCGGTGCGTAACCTGGTGCAGGCGCTGCCCGACCGCGGGTTCTCGGTGGTGGCCATCGAGCGCGGCGCGGCCCACCAGCGTGGCGACCTGTTCTGGGGCCTGGGGCTCGCACTCATCGCCATCGCTCCCGACCCGAGGCTGCCGTGGCTGGCCACCGAGTCGGCGCGCTGGCGGCGGCTTCGGCACACCGCAGTGTGGGCCGTGGGCCGGCCGTTGTTGGTGATCACGCATGTGCTCGACACCTTGGTTCACAACGTTGTGCGCCGCACCCACCTCGGCAACGCCTACCGGGTGCTGGCCCGTAAGGACGGCTGACGGTGACCACACCGGAAGGTTTCGCCGGTCGGGTTGCCCTGATTACCGGCCCCGCCGCGCCCAACGGAGTAGCGGCATGACTACGGTGGGTGCACGTCCGATCAGCGCCACAGCGGTAACCGCGCGGTCGCTTGCGCCGGATCTGGCGCGGGGTGTGATGCTGCTGCTCATCGCGCTCGCGCATGCCCACCTCTACCTGTACGGCCGTCCTATCAGCATGCACGGCCGCGGCTACCCGGTCTCGGAGGCGGTAACCGATCGGGTGGTCGTCCTGCTGCAGATGACCTTCGTGGACGATCGCGCGCGCCCGATGTTCGCGTTGCTGTTCGGCTACGGCATCGTCCAGTTGCTGCGGCGACAGACTAGCGGCGGTGCCGACGCGGTGGCCGTCCGGAGGTTGGTCCGCAGGCGGGGCTGGTGGATGGTGCTCTTCGGGTTCCTCCATGCCCTGCTGCTGTTCGGCGCGGACATCATCGGCTCCTATGGGCTGCTCGCGGTCGCGCTGGCCGGTGTGCTGATCGGGGCCCGTGACCGGACGCTACTGATCGTGGTTGCGCTGTGGATAGTGCCGGTCGTGGCGTTCCGCGCGTGGTTGGGCTTACGTCAGCGCGAGGCCTCGGAGTCGTGGCTGCCGTCGATGTCCATCACCGACCCGCTGGTCGCGGCGGTTTCCCGGGTCGTGGAGTGGGTGGTAGTGAGCATTAGCGCCTCGATCTTCTTGCTGATCCCCGCCCTGCTACTCGGGGTGTGGGCGGCACGGCGGCGGCTGCTCGACGAGCCCGAGCGGCACCGGCAGCTGCTGATCCGCACTGCGGTGCTCGGGGTGGGGTTGGCTGTTCTCGGTGGTCTGCCGATGGCGTTGATAACCGCCTCGTGGTGGCCGGAGCAGTCAGTGGCGGCCACTGCGCTTGCGGGCGTTGCGCACACTCTGACTGGCTACGCCGGTGGGGTGGGCTACGCCGCGATCGCCGGGCTCGTCGCGATCCGGATCCGGGAGCGGGGTCGCCATGGTGCGGTGGTCACCGCGTTGGCGGCCTCCGGGCAGCGGTCGATGACCTGCTATCTGCTGCAGTCCGTGGTGTTCGTGGCGGTGCTCGCGGCGTATGGCGGGGGCCTCGGTGACCGCTTCGGGCTCGCGGATACCGCAGTCCTGGCGACGGCGACCTGGGCGGGCACGGTACTGCTGGCCGAGTTCATGCGCCGCCACGGTCACCGAGGACCTGCGGAGGTCCTGCTTCGCCGCCTCACCTACGGCCGCCGTTAGCACTGCAACGATCACGATCAGCACGAGTCTGAGCCTCACCGCTTTCGGACCAGGAGGGCGCCGTGTACGACTACGTGATCGTCGGGGCCGGCTCGGCGGGCTGCGTGCTCGCCGCCCGTCTCAGTGAGGACGCCGACGTCAGCGTGCTGCTGGTGGAAGCGGGCTCGCCTGACATCGCCGAGGAGATCCGCATCCCGGCCGCGTTAGGCCACCTCATTCAGACCAAATGGGACTGGGACTACCGGACCGGCCCGAACAGGCCGGGCACCGGCGCACCGACGACTTCAACGGGCCTGAGCAGGGCGGTGTGGGTTACTACCAGCTCACCCAGCGTGCCGGGATGCGCTGCAGCGCCGCGGTGGCCTACCTGCATCCCGCCATGCAGCGCCCCAACCTGACCGTGATCACCGACGCGCTGTGCACGCGGATCCTGTTCGACGGCCAGCGCGCCGTCGGCGTGGAGTTCGAGCGCGCCAACGTGCTGTCGGAGCTGCGCGCCGAGCGCGAGGTGATCCTGTGCGCCGGCGCCTACAACTCCCCGCAGATCCTGATGTTGTCCGGGGTCGGGATCGCCGACGAGCTCCAGGCGTACGGGATCGTGCCGCGGGTAGACCTGCCGGTCGGCGAGAACCTGCAAGACCACCCGTCGGTCGGACTGGTGTTCCTGACCGACACCGAGACGCTCATCAAAGCACTGACCGAGGAGAATGTAGCGCTCCTGCGCAACGAGGGCCGCGGCCCGCTGACCTCCAACGTCGTCGAGGCCGGTGGCTTCTTCCGGACCTGCGGCGGGCTCGCCGGGCCCGACTTCCAGATCCACGCCGCCCCGGTCATGATCGTCGACGACGGACTTGCGGTGCCCACCGAGGACGGATTCGGGTTCGGTGCCTGCCTGCTGCGGCCGACCAGCCGCGGCAAAGTATTCCTCCGCTCGTGGCTGCCATCGGCCAACCGCACATCCTGCACGGCTACCTCACCACCGAAGAGGACCGCGACGCCACGATCCGGGCCGTGCGCAAGCTGCTGGAGATCGCCGAGCAGCCTGCACTCACCAAGCACCGGCGGGATGTCCTACGCATGCCGGCCTCGGACAGCGACGCCGACATCCTCGACTACATCCAGCGCCACACCGTCCCCAGCTACCATCCGGTCGGGACCTGCGCGATCGGCTCGGTGGTGGACAGCGAGCTGCGCGTCCAGGGCGTCGATGGGCTGCGGGTCGTGGACGCGTCGGTGATGCCCGTCATCATCAGCGGCAACACCAACGCACCGACGATCATGATCGCGGAGAAGGCCGCCGATATGATCCGCGGCTCCGCTCCGGAGGCGACCGCTGTGGCGGACACCACCAAGCTCGTCACGACCTGACCCGTCGCGGGCCGACGTCACTGCCCCGGCCTCAGTCGAAGCCATGGTCACCGCCACCGTTGCCGCATTCGACGGCCTGCGCCTCGCTCTGACCAACGTCGGCGTGCCCGTTCGGGACGCGCCAACGCATCGTCGACGACATACGGGCTCTCGGCGCTCGCCGCGACAAGGTGTGCAACCAGCGTCAGGTGTCCTCCCGGCGACGGAGAGTAACTAGCCGGCGCCCCTCTGTAACGACGACCAGTCGGGCACCGATTCCCCAGGCACCGGCCCCGTGGCACGTAGGTGGCCAACTCGTCACTATTCATGGAGATGAGGTGTCATGGCCGTAGTCCAACCGGTCCCCCCGGCTCCGCAGACCGTCTTCGTCTACCCGGGGGGCAGTGATGCCCCGGAGACGGGGCCCCTCAAGGCGACGGAGCTCCTCAACGAGACGGAGCCCCGCAAGGAGCAGCCGCGGATCACTACAGGGCTGCTGCTCGCGTTCGTCATCGCCATCGTCGCTAACCTCGCCATCATCGCCATGCTCGCCAACAGCGGCGAGCCAGCGTCGACGGCCACGGCGCATGCCCAGGAGCAGCCGCGTCCAGTACCGGTTGCCCAGCCAGCAACGGCGAACCTGGCGACCACTTTTGGCGAGGGCAAGTTCCTGGTCGGAACGGACATCGCCCCGGGCACGTACCAGACCACCGGGGAGTCCGGCAGCTTGGATTGTTACTGGGAGCGTCTCAAGGACACCAGCGGCGCCACAGATTCGATCATCGCCAACAACCTCGGGGAGGGCTCAGCCACGGTGACGATCCACAAGAGCGACGCCGCATTCCAGACTCGCTGGTGCAACACCTGGAGCAAGGTCAGCTGACCCTACCCGTCATCGACGTCGTACACGTCGGTCGCCGGGTCTGCCAGTAACCGGTCAGCCAGCTCCCGCTTCAGGACAGTCAATCGGTCCTCCTCCGCTCTGGTGCGCTCCTCCTTGCGCGCCAGCGTGAGGAACTCCTCCCGCATGTATCCCTCGCGAAGGACCACCGTCGCGCTGCGACCTCGGTAGCCGAGCCGGAAAACGAAGCGTTCGCGCGTCGCACCCAGTTCGGGACGCACCAACGCATCGTCGACGGTATACCGGCCCTCGGTCACGGCACGGGTGACCATTTCGAAGCCATCGCGGGCACCTGGGCCGGCAAAGGCCGTCTCGACCTCGATCTCGTGTCGCTCCACCAGGCCGGCCGGCTCGAGGAGCGGTAGCACCCGTTCCATAACCTTGAAGGCATGGGCCACACCCCCAGGGGAACCCGTGCCGTGGTAGCGCATCAGGTCCTCGAACGTATAGGTCAGCGTGCTTCCTTGATCCGCAACCTCGATCGTGCTGATCAACCCGGACTCCTTCACGGTCGCCGATGTGGGTTCAAACCAGCAACGATACGTGACTCACCACCCCGCCCTCGGTCCACACCGCCCGCGACTCGGTAGGCTCGATCGGCCGATCTGTCCAGGATAATTCGTTGTGAGAGTCGGGGGACTTTCCCGTGCCCGCACCCCGCTACACCCTGATTACCGGTGAGTTCTATATCCGCTACGACGATCTTTCCCGCAAACGGACCCGAGCCGGACGGGCGACACGATCAACTTCCTGCCCGATAGCGATGACCTGGTGCAGAACCTGCCCCGTTTCAGCGGCAGGCCGCCTGACCGCAAGCACCTGCACACCTACGGTGTGCGTTTCGAAGGCATCGACGC
Organism: Pseudonocardiaceae bacterium; assembly: GCA_050699675.1. Classification (GTDB taxonomy): domain Bacteria; phylum Actinomycetota; class Actinomycetes; order Mycobacteriales; family Pseudonocardiaceae. The sequence continues at coordinate 272 of JBOHFU010000148.1, read as the reverse complement.
GCTGGAGACTCACTTCGTCAACCAACACCAGAACCTCCAGTTCGCGCAGGCCGCACGAGATCGGATGCTGCAGCTCATCGGCTTCGGCGACGTGCAGTTCTGGCCGGACAGGCCCAGCAAGGTAAAAAACGCACAAAATCACCCAGTACCTGGGTATGTGCTCGCCAACGGCATCGAGAGCAACGGCCGCATGCTCGGCCTGGTCTTCCCCGGCCAAGCGAAACCTGGGAACAGCAGACGGCGATCGCGTCTTTGTCGATGAGGCAATCCTG
>JBOHFU010000147.1:0-7869 GCA_050699675.1 Pseudonocardiaceae bacterium | reverse complement strand
TGAGCTCTCGGGGTGTCAGCGGGCTACCCGCCACACCGATCGCGGCGACCGCGAGGGCGGGGTCGATCGTCCGCTTCCCCTTGGCGACCTGGCGGATGGTGGCCAGCAGCCGCCGGGGCTGCGCTTCTTTGTCCACCGCGCCGGCCACTGGCACATCCAGTGCTCGACGGACCAGACCCGGTCGGTGTGCGGTGGCCAGCACGACGACCCGGCACTCGGGTAGCCGCTGGTGCAGCGCATGGGTGGTCGTGAGCACGTCGGGCCCACTCTGGTCGACGTCCACCACGACGACATCGGGCCGGTGCCGGACCGCGGTGGGGATCACGCGGTCGCCCAATGCCATTCCGGCGACCACCTCGATGTCGTCCTCGTTGGACAGCACCGCGGCGAGCGCTCCGCGAAGCAGACTCATGTCGATGACGAGGAACACCCGGATCGTGTTCGGAACGCAACGCCCGGCCACCGCCGGCTGTTCGGGGATGCTGGGGTATTCATCGCACGCGGCAACGGTGCTCGCTGCGAGGTTGCGCGGGATCGGCGCGCTTGCCTGGTGTCGTGGGATCATGGGACACGAACGAGATAGGTGGTGTGACGGAATTCGCATGGTCGCCAACGTGCTGCCATTGGGTTGTCCTCTCCCCCAGTGCCAGGGAAGAACGCGGGATCCGCATCCATCCCAGACGGTTGACCACGCCCTGCTGCCCCCTACGGGTGGTCCCGGAGGATCCACCCCGTGGGATCCCCGGAGGGACCCTGTACTGCTTGTCATCGTTGCTTCGTCTCAGAGTGTTACTTCGAGTACATTCTGTTACCGTTATGACTCTCCGTATACGGTTACGGCTCGGATCGGCGGGTGATCGTAGGCTTGCGGGTCGTGAACCCGGTGCAGGAGCTGCTCGCGGCGGACCGCGCACATGTGTGGCATCCCTACGGGCCGATGCCGGGTCGGGCCGATCCGCTTGTGGTCCGTTCTGCCGCCGGGGTCCGGCTGCAACTGGCCGACGGGACCGAGTTGGTGGACGGGATGTCCTCGTGGTGGGCGGCTATCCACGGCTACGCCCACCCGGTGCTCGACGCTGCAGTGCTCGACCAGCTCGGCCGGATGAGCCACGTGATGTTCGGGGGTCTGACCCACGAGCCCGCCGTCCGGCTGGCCCGCCGCCTGGTGGAGATCACTCCGCAGCCGCTGCAGCACGTGTTCTTCGCCGACTCCGGCTCGGTGTCGGTGGAGGTCGCGATCAAGATGTGCCTGCAGTACTGGCGCTCGCTTCGGCGGCCCGGCAAGCACCGGCTGCTCACCTGGCGGGGCGGCTACCACGGTGACACCTTCGGCGCGATGAGCGTCTGCGATCCCGATGCAGGGATGCACTCGCTGTGGTCAGACGTGCTGGCCCGGCAGGTATTCGTGCCACCGCCGCCAATTGAGCTGGAGCCGGCGTATGTGCAGTTGCTGGCCGACACCGTGGCGCGGCACGCCGACGAGCTAGCCGCGGTGATCGTCGAACCGGTCGTGCAGGGCGCCGGGGGGATGCGTTTCCACGATCCGCGCTACCTGCACGTGCTGCGGGAGATCACCCTGGCCCACGACGTGCTGCTGGCCTTCGACGAGATCGCCACCGGGTTCGGCCGTACCGGGGCGTTGTTCGCCGCCGACCACGCCGGGATCAGTCCCGACGTGATGTGCGTGGGCAAGGCGCTCACCGGCGGCTACCTCACGATGGCCGCCACGCTGTGCACCCCGCGGGTCGCCGAGGGCATCACCAGTGGCGAGGTTCCTGTGCTCGCCCACGGGCCGACCTTCATGGGTAATCCGCTGGCGGCGGCGGTGGCGTCGGCGTCGGTCGACCTGCTGCTCGGTCAGGACTGGCGCGCCGAAGTGCGTCGCCTTGAGGCGGGGTTACGGGCGGGGCTGGCGCCCGCCCGGGAGTTGCCTGGTGTGGCCGACGTCCGGGTGCTGGGGGCCATCGGGGTCGTGCAGCTCGACCATCACGTCGATCTCCCCGCTGCCACCGCCGCCGCGGTGGCCCATGGCGTCTGGCTGCGCCCTTTTCGCGATCTCGTTTACACCATGCCGCCCTACGTCACGAGCGACGATGACCTTGCGCGGATCACTCGCGGGGTGCTCGCGGCAGTCGCCGCCGGCTGACGTGGCAGCCTGTGTGTCATGAGTGCTGCTCCAGAGTTTCCGGTGGAGCGATAGTTCACGCCAGCCTTACCTAGATTTCAAGCTAAAGCCGGAGGATGGGGGCGACGGGGAGAAGCCAGGTCGTAACGGTCAATGACGTCCGACGACCTGCACCGCCCCGCACGGTCCGGCCATCGTGAGGGTATCGCAGCGCGGCGATGCACCGTGCAGCTGGCGGACCGTTGTCGGCCGCTCGCACAACCGCCGATCTGGAGGCCGTCGCTTGCGACCCCCAACCCCTGCGCGAGTTTGGCTGCCCGCCGCGCACCACCGTGCGCGGACTGCGCTGCGCTACGACCTGCCGGCTTCCCTGGTGGTGTTGCTGGTCGCAGTGCCACTGTCGCTGGGGATAGCGGTCGCCTCAGGCGCACCGGTGATGGCCGGGCTCATCGCGGCGGCGGTCGGCGGGATCGTGGCCGGGCTGCTCGGCGGGTCGCCCCTCCAGGTGAGCGGTCCCGCTGCCGGACTCACCGTGGTGGTGGCCGACCTGATCGCGCGGTTCGGCTGGGGCGTCACGTGTGCGATCACGGCGGGCGCCGGGCTGCTGCAGTTGCTGTTCGGGGTCAGCCGAGTGGCCAGGGCGGCGCTGGCGATCTCCCCGCCGGTGGTGCACGCGATGCTCGCCGGCATCGGGATCACGATCGCGCTCGGTCAGTTGCATGTGCTGCTCGGTGGGTCGGCAGGCACCGACGCGATCACGAACATTGTGGACCTGCCCGGACAGCTCGTCGATATTCACGATCACGCGGCACTGGTGGGCCTCGCGGTGATCGCCGTGTTGCTGATCTGGCCGCGGCTGCCCCGCCCGTTGCCGCACATCCCGGCGCCACTGGTGGCTGTTGTCGGGGCGACGGCGCTCGCCACGATGCTGGCACTCGACGTCGAGCGGGTGGTGCTGCCCGGTTCATTACTGGACTCGTTGAGCCTGCCGGACGTGCCGGGTGGCATGTGGGGAGGTGTGCTCATCGGTGTGCTCACCGTGGCGATGATCGCCAGCGTGGAGAGCCTGCTCTCGGCGGTGGCGGTGGACCAGATGGGCAAGGGCGGCAAGACCAACTTCGATCGGGAGCTGGTTGGCCAGGGCTCGGCGAACGTCGTTTCTGGAATGCTGGGTGGGCTGCCGGTGACCGGTGTGATTGTCCGGAGCTCCACCAACGTCGCCGCAGGAGCGCGCACCAGGGCCTCGACCGTCGCGCACGGTGTCTGGGTGATCGTGTTCACGGTCCTGCTCGTCGGGCTGATCCAGCTGATCCCGCTGGCCGTGCTCGCCGGGCTGCTGGTGGTGATCGGCCTGCGCCTGGTCAGGCTGGCACACCTGCGTTCGGCCCGCCGGCAGGGCGAGCTGGTGATCTACCTGGTCACGTTGACCGGCGTGGTGTTCCTGAATCTGCTGGAGGGCGTGCTCATCGGCTTGGGTCTCTCGCTGCTGGTGCTGTTGCGCCGGGTCGTCTGGTCAGGAGTGCATGCTGAAAAGGTACGGCCGGGCTCCGATGACGAGCCGGCTGGCTGGCGGGTGGTGGTTGAGGGCACCCTGAGCTTCCTGTCCATTCCCCGGCTGTCCCGGGTGCTGTCGCAGGTGCCGGGCGGCAGCCATGTCGTCGTGGAAATGGTGGTCGACTTCCTGGACCACGCCGCCTATGAGCATCTTGCCACCTGGCAGCGACAGCATGAGGCCAACGGCGGCACCGTCGTCGTAGATGAGGTGGGGCCGGCGCGGCGCAATGGTGATGGCGGCAAGGGGCCCGCTCGGCGGGTGGGGATGCCTGTGCTGCCTCGCGCCTTCTCGCCGTGGTGGGTGTGGCAGGACCAGCACGAAAACCACGACCACGGTACGTTACAGCCCCTGTTCGTCGGGGTGCGTGAGTACCACCGGCGATCGGCGGCCGAGGTGCTACCGCATCTGGAACAGTTGGTGGACGGGCAACGTCCTCGGGCCTTGTTCCTCACCTGCGCCGACTCGCGAGTGGTGCCGAATGTGCTGACCAGCAGCGGCCCTGGCGACCTCTTTACGGTGCGCAATCTTGGCAACCTGGTGCCGCCACCCGGGCACGGGTCGGAGTCGTCGGTCGCCGCGTCGCTGGAGTACGCGGTGAACCACCTCCACGTGCCGTCCATCCTGGTATGTGGGCATTCCGGCTGCGCAGCGATGCACGGGCTGCTCGGCGGCGGGACCATCGACGGCTCGTTGGGCCGGTGGCTGCGCTGGGGTCTGCCGAGCCTGCAGGCGCTGCGCGACGGCCACCCGGTGGGTGTTGCTGCTGCCGAGGATGGGCGTGACGAGGTCGACCAGCTCTCGATGGTCAACGTGGCCCGCCAGGTCGAGGTGATTGGCAGGCACACCGCGGTGCGGGACGCCATCGCGGCCGGTCGGGTTCAGGTGACCGGCCTGTTCCTGGACATCCGCACTGCCCGGCTGCTGCTGCTGGACACCAAAGCCGCACGCTTCGTGCCGGTGCCCGACGACCAGCTGCTCGCGGTGCAGCCACCCCTGGGGTCCTCGGCCGACGCCTCGTAGGCTCGCTGGTCGTGACCGGGGCGCTGGACTGGCTGGGCGATGTCGCGGCCGTGCGTCGGGCCGCCGGATTGCGGCGCGCCCTGCGGCCGCGGCCGGCAGTCGAGCCGGTGATCGATCTTGCTTCCAACGACTACCTGGGCCTGGCCAGAGATCCCCGGGTCGTCGAGGGTGCGGTGCACGCGGCGCGCACCTGGGGCGCGGGGTCGACCGGATCCCGGCTGGTCACCGGCTCCACCGAGCTGCACGCTCAGCTGGAGGACGAGCTTGCCGCGTTCTGTGGGGCGGCGGCGGCCCTGGTGTTCTCCTCGGGCTACACCGCCAACCTCGGCGCGGTGACGGCGCTGTCCGGCCCGGGCGCCTTGGTGGTGTCCGACGCCGCCAGCCACGCCTCGCTGGTGGACGCCTGCCGGCTGTCCCGGGCCCGGGTCGTGGTCACCCCGCACGCTGACACTGCGGCGGTGCATGCTGCGCTGGCTGCCCGGTCCGAGCCGCGCGCCTTGGTCGTCACCGATTCGGTGTGCGGCGTCAACGGTGGCCTCGCGCCACTCGCCGAATTGCACCGGGTGTGCCGGGAAAACGGGGCGGTATTGCTGGCCGATGAGGCGCACGGTTTGGGAGTGCGCGGGCCCGGCGGGCGGGGGCTGCTCGCCGAATGCGGCCTGGCCGGTGAGCCCGACGTGGTGGCCACGGTCACGCTGTCGAAGTCACTGGGCAGCCAGGGCGGTGCCGTACTGGGTTCCCGTGCGCTGGTCGACCACCTGGTCGACGCGGCGCGCAGTTTCATTTTCGACACCGGCCTTGCGCCCCCAGCAGCTGGCGGGGCGTTGGCCGCGTTGCGCGTACTGCGCGCCGAGCCTGCCCTACCCGGCCGGGTGCTCGACGCCGCGGCGACCATCGCCAACGCAGCTGGTGCGTCCCCGCCAACGTCCGGGGTCGTTCCGGTGATCCTCGGTGAGCCTGCGCGGGTGGTCGATGCGGCCGCGGAGTGCCTGCGCCACGGCCTGCGGGTGGGGTGCTTCCGCCCACCGTCGGTGCCGGTCGGGACCAGTAGATTGCGGCTGACGGCTCATGCTGGGCTGACCGTGGCCGACCTGGAGCAGGCGTCGCAGGTGCTCGCCGCGGTCCTTGCCAGGGCGGCCAGGTGACCCTGCTGGTGGTGACCGGAACGGGCACCGGTGTCGGCAAGACCGTGGTGACGTCGGCGATAGCTGCGCTCGCTGTCGCTGCCGGTCATCGGGTGGCGGTACTCAAAGCCGCGCAAACCGGCGTCGAAGCGGGACAGCCAGGCGATGTCGACGAGGTGCGACGTCTCGCGGGCCCTTCAATCACGTGCCGGGAGCTGGCCCGCTTCCCGGACCCGTTGGCACCGGCGACGGCGGCACGACGTGCCGGGGCCGCACCGGTGACGCCGTTGGCGGTTGCCGCCGCCGCCCGCGAGCTCGCAGCCAGCCATGACCTTGTCCTGGTGGAGGGCGCCGGGGGACTGCTAGTCCGCTTCGATGACGCCGGCGGCACCATTGCAGATGCCGCTGCGGCCCTCGGTGCACCGGTGCTCGTGGTAGCCGGCGCGGGGCTGGGCACCCTCAACCACACCGCACTCACCGTCGAGGCGCTGCGCGCCCGTGGTCTGTGCTGTGTCGGGGTTGTGATCGGTGCTTGGCCCGTCGAACCGGACCTCGCCGCCCGGTGCAACCTCGCCGATCTGCCTTCGGTGACCGGTCTGCCGCTGCTCGGTGCTCTACCAGCAGGCGCTGGATGCCTCACTCGGGTGGAGTTCTTCCCGGTAGCCCGACGTGGACTCGAATCAGGTCACCAGAGGGGCAGGTCGGGTGGTGGTGACTGCGCTTGGGTTGGCGGTCGTTAGAGACCGGCATGACTGGGGTTGGTAGTCCTTGAAGAGCCCTTAACTAGTCCAGGTAGTCGCGCAGGACTTGGGAGCGGGAGGGGTGGCGCAGCTTGGACATCGTCTTGGACTCGATCTGCCGGATTCGCTCCCGGGTCACCCCGTAGACCTGGCCGATCTCGTCGAGCGTGCGCGGTTGACCGTCGGTGAGCCCGAATCGCAGCCGCACCACACCGGCCTCGCGCTCGGACAGCGTTGCCAGCACGGACTGCAGTTGATCCTGCAACAGCGTGAACGAGACCGCGTCCACCGCAACGACGGCCTCAGAGTCCTCGATGAAGTCGCCGAGCTGGGAGTCGCCCTCGTCGCCGATGGTCTGGTCCAGCGAGATGGGTTCCCGGGCGTACTGCTGGATCTCCAGCACCTTCTCCGGGGAGATGTCCATCTCCTTGGCAAGCTCCTCCGGGGTGGGCTCGCGGCCCAGGTCCTGGAGCAGTTCGCGTTGGATGCGACCTAGTTTGTTGATCACCTCGACCATGTGCACCGGGATCCGGATGGTGCGAGCCTGGTCGGCCATCGCGCGGGTGATCGCCTGGCGGATCCACCAGGTGGCGTAGGTGGAGAACTTGTATCCCTTGGTGTAGTCGAACTTCTCCACCGCGCGGATCAGGCCCAGATTGCCCTCCTGGATCAGGTCCAGGAAAGCCATGCCTCGGCCGGTGTAGCGCTTGGCCAGCGAGACGACGAGACGAAGGTTGGCTTCCAGCAGGTGGTTCTTGGCGCGCTCGCCGTCGCGGACGATCCAGCGCAGGTCCCGGCGCAGCTGCGGGGAGAGCTTTTCGGTGACGTCCTCGGCCCTGCGCACCCGCTCGGCGGCGTAGAGCCCGGCCTCGATGCGCTTGGCGAGTTCCACCTCCTCCTCGGCATTGAGCAGGGCGACTTTGCCGATCTGCTTGAGATACGCACGCACCGAGTCGGCCGAGGCGGTGAGCTCGGCGTCCTTGCGGGCCTGCCGCAGGGCCTCGGACTCCTCTTCGTCCCAGACGAAGTCTTCCGCGCCCGGACCACTTGGAGTCTCCGGCTCCTCGGGGTCCGCGGCGATCTCCTCGACCTCGACCTCGACCTCGACTTCAACCTCGACTTCAACCTCGACCTCGGCGAGGTCCTCGGCAGCGGGGCCACTCTCGAGGTCGGTGACTTCCTCGGCCTCGATGACGACGGTGTCAGCCACGTCGGCGGGGTTCGTGACGGCCTTGGCGGTGCTTTTGCGGGCTTTCGGGCGGGCCTGGGCAACGCCGCTCCTGGTGCCTTTCGCGCGGTTCGACG
>JBOHFU010000146.1:0-7908 GCA_050699675.1 Pseudonocardiaceae bacterium | reverse complement strand
AGTGGTCAAGAGATACCGCGCTCACAGCCACCGCATCAAACGCACCACCGACCGCGGCCAACTCCACAACAGCCCACCAAAGATCCACATCTTCAAGGTCCCATGCCTAACTTAACGGCATTGGGACTGGGGCTCAAGCCGGGCCGCCTCGGCGCGGAGCTGATCTGCGTACGTCTGTGTCACGACCCAGATCCTAGGGGCGCATCCGGGTGACCAGGGCGGTGTCGTAACGGCCGGAGATGAATTCGGGGTGGTTCAGCAATTCGGCGTGGAAAGGTAGGTTGCATTTCGGCCCGGCCACGGTGAAGCCAGCCACCGCCACCCGGGCTCGCGCCAGCGCCTGGGTCCGGTCGCAACCATGCACCACCAGCTTGGCCAGCAACGAGTCGTACCACGGCGTCACTGTGGTACCTGCCGCATAGCCGGCGTCCACCCGAACCCCGTCTCCGGTCGGCTCCACCCACTCGGTGACCGGACCAGGACCGGGAAGGAACCGCTTCGGATCCTCGGCATTGATCCGTAGCTCGATCGCGTGCCCGTCGGGTGCCGGGGCATCGACGTCAAAGCCGGGTGCCGCGCCCGAGGCGATGCGCAGCTGGGCCGCTACCAGGTCCACGCCGTAGCGCAACTCGGTGACCGGGTGCTCCACCTGCAGCCGGGTATTCATCTCTAGGAAGAAGAACTCCCCGGTGTCCACATCGAGCAGGAACTCCACCGTTCCCGCGTTGCGGTAGTCGACAGTGGAGGCAGCCAGCACCGCGGCGTGCTCCATCCGGCGGCGCAGGTCCGGCTCGACGCCGGGCGACGGGCTCTCCTCGGCAACCTTCTGGTGTCGCCGCTGCACCGAGCAGTCGCGCTCCCCCAGCGCCACCACCCGGCCGTCGGCCAAACCGAGGACCTGCACCTCGACGTGCCGCACCCGCGGGAAGTATCGCTCGACGAACAGCCGCGGGTCACCGAAGAGCCGTTGGGCGAACGCGCTGACCCTGGCGTGCTCGGTAAGCACCGCGCCGGCGTCGGCCGCTACCGCCATTCCCATCCCGCCGCCCCCGGCAGCGGCCTTGAGCATCACCGGGAAGCCGACCCGCTGCGCCTGCGCCACCGCGGCGTCGGCCTGGGCCACGGCGCCATCCGAACCGGGCGCCACCGGCACCCCGGCCGCCGCCACGGTGTCCCGCGCGGTCACCTTGTCGGCCATCGCGGAGATCGCCTCGGCGCTGGGACCAACCCACGTCAGGCCGGCATCGCGAACAGCCCGGGCGAATCCGGCGTCCTCGGACAAGAACCCGTAGCCGGGATGGACCGCGGCCGCGCCGGTGCGGCGGGCCGCGTCCAGTAACTGGTGGGAGTCCCGGTAGACCTGCGCCGGTGGCCCGCTCAGCTCGACCGCCTCGTCAGCCTCGGCGACGAACGGCAGCTCGGTGTCCACCGAGGAGTGCACCGCGACGGTGCGGATCCCCAGCGCCCGCGCGGTGCGGATCACCCGCCGAGCGATCTCACCCCGATTGGCGACCAGCAGCGACTCAAACACGCTGCGCCTCAAACACGCTGCGCCTCACACACCCAACCGGTCCCCCTGCCGGAGCCGCGACTTGCGGGCCCCATAGATGAAGTAGACGACCAGACCGATGGCCAGCCACACCAGGAAACGTATCCAGGTCCCCACGGACAGGTTCAGCATCAGCCACAGGCAGGACAGGATTGCCAGCAGCGGGATCAGCGGCACCAGCGGGGTCCGGAACCCACGGGGCAGATCCGGCCGGGTCCGGCGCAGCACCAGCACGCCCGCAGAGACCAGCACGAAGGCGAACAAGGCGCCGATGTTGACCATCTGCTCGAGGCGGATGATCGGGAAAAGCGCCGCGACGACGCCGACGACCGCGCCGACTCCGACGGTGGCCCGCACCGGAGTGCCGCGCGCACCGGTCCGGGCCAGCGCCCGGGGCAACAGACCGTCCCGAGACATGGCGAAGAGCACCCTGATCTGGCCCAGCATGAGGATCATCGCCACTGTCGTGAGCCCGGCCAGCGCGCCGACTGCGATGATCCCGGCGATCCAGGGCAGCCCGACATTGGTGAAGGCGGTGGCCAGGGTTGCGGTGTCCCCGCTCGCAGAAGTCGTCAGCGCGGTGTAGGGCTGCATGCCCGTGATGACCAGCGCAACAGCCACGTAGAGCACCGTGACGATCGCCAGCGACCCGATGATGGCCCGGGGCATGTCGCGCTGCGGATTGCGGGCTTCCTCGGCGGTAGTCGCCAGGATGTCGAAACCGAGGAAGGCGAAGAACACCACCGAGGCTGCCGCCAGCACCCCCAACACCCCGTACGTGCTGCCCTCCGCGCCGGACAGCAACGAGAACAGCGACTGCTCTGCCTCACCGCTACTCTCATCGGGTTGGGCCGGTGGGATGTAGGGGGTGTAGTTGCTCGCTTTGACGTAGCCGATCCCGACGGCGATCACCAGCAGCACTACAGCGATCTTGATAGCAGTGATCACCTGGCTGACCCGGGAGGAGAACTTGATCCCCACGGCGAGGACCACGGTGAGCACGCCGACGATCAGCAGGGCAGCCCAGTCGACCGTGATCCCGGCGACGTCGATGGTGGTGGCGATCGCCCCACCGGTGGCGTCGCCCAGGTACAACGACCAGGCCTTGGCCAGCACCGCGCCGCCCACGCTGAACTCCAGCACCAGGTCCCAGCCGATGATCCAGGCAATGAACTCGCCGAAGGTGGCGTAGGAGTAGGTATAGGCGCTGCCGGCGACCGGGACGGTGGAGGCGAGCTCGGCGTAGCACAGCACGGCGAACCCGCAGGCGATCGCGGCCAGCACGAAGGACAGCGACACCGCCGGACCCGCGGTATCGCCGGCCTGCTGGGCGGCGAGCACGAAGATCCCGGCGCCGATGGAGACAGCGACGCCGAACACCGTCAGATCCAGCGCACCGAGGTTGCGGCGCAGTTTGGTTCCCGGCTCGTCGGTGTCCGCAATGGATTGTTCGATCGACTTGGTCTGCCACAGCCCGCTGGTCGCCATCACAACCCTCCTGACCTCTCGCCTGGCGCAGTTCCCCGGTTCACACTCAACTGCTGGTCGCCGGGGTGCGGTCCAGGTCGGGCTCGAGGTAGATGATCCGGGCAGCGGGGACTGCGCCACGGACCCGTCCCTCGGTCTCGTCGATAACCCGGGCAAGCTCGGCGGTGGACATCGTGGCCGGCACCGCGATCTTGGCGGCGATCAGCAGCTCGTCCGGGCCGATGTACTGGGTCCTGAGGTGGATCACCCGGTCCACCCCGCCGCCGACCAGAGCCTGGTGAATGACCCGCACCTCGACCGGCCCGGACCCCTCGCCGATCAGCAAGCTCTTGGTCTCCACGATGAGGATGATCGCGATGACGCCCAGCAGAACGCCGATGCACAGCGTGCCGATCGCGTCCCAGACGATGGCTCCGGTGAGCATCGACAGCCCGACGCCGCCGAGCGCGAGGATCAGCCCAAACAGTGCGCCGGCGTCCTCCAGCAGGACCACCGGAAGCTCCGGGGTCTTGGACTGCCGGATGAACTGCCACCAGGTGCCGTCACCTTTGAGCGGCCTGGACTCCCTGATCGCGGTACGGAAGCTCAGGATCTCCAGCACGATCGCCACCACCAGGATCACGACCGCGACCAACGGTGAGGTCAGAGACTCCTCGCTCTCCAGCTTGTGGTAGCCCTCGTAGAGCGCGAAGACCGACCCGAGGCTGAACAGCAGCAGCGCCACGACGAAGGAGTAGAAGTAGCGGTCGCGGCCGTAGCCGAATGGATGCTCCCGGGTAGCTTCCCGCCGGGCGCGCCTCTGGCCGAGTAGCAGCAAGCCCTGGTTGGAGGTGTCGGCCACCGAGTGCACCGCCTCGGCGAGCATCGACGACGAACCGGTGATCAGGTAGCCGATGAACTTCGCGACTGCGATACCGGCGTTGGCCAGCAACGCCGCGATGATCGCCTTCGTCCCGCCGCCCGCAGACACCCCGCCGCCTCCTCGCACTACCCGTGTGGCCCGCGCCGGCGAGCCTACAAGTCGGTCATATCGCTTGCGGGAACCTCGGCAAGTCCGGGCAGTGCCCGGAACAGCTGCACGGGACCGGTTCCCGGACACACCGTGACCGGCGGGTCGGCGGCGGCCAGCCATACCGACCCCCCGCGGCGCACCGTGATGCTGGCGCCGTCTGGAGAGTGCAACTCCGCCGACCCCCGGGTACACAGCAGGATCTGCGGCCACGAGCTGTCCAGGCACACCGGGGCCGACTCGCCGTCGGCCCACTCCAACCGGGTCAGCTGGAACTCCTCGGCTGGGGTGTGGTAGGCGGTCTCGTGCGGCCCGATCGGTTCACCGCGTTGCACCGGCAGCTCACCGAAGGAGAAGTCCAACACCTTCAGCAGCTCCGGGACGTCGATGTGCTTGGCCGTCAAACCGCCGCGCAGCACGTTGTCCGAATTGGCACTGACCTCCACAGCGGTGCCCCGCAGATAGGTGTGCAGGTTGCCAGCCGGTAGGTACATCGCTTCTCCCGACGCCAGCACGACGTGGTTGAGCAGTAAGGCGGCGAGCGCCCCGACATCGCCTGGATACGTCTCGGCCAGCTCGAGAACCACCCGGCACTCGTTCCGGAAATCACTGGCGTGAGAGGTTGCGCTGCTGCGCGAGGCTGGGAAGGCGCCGCTAACCCCATCGCGGCGCAGCAGCGCAACGCAGGCGTCCAGGGTGGCCGGCAGCAGCGCCTTCACCGCAGGCTCGGGCATGGTGATCCAGGTGGTGAACAGGGTGCGCAGGCCATCGGCATTGGGCTCGGCCGCGAGCATCGTGCGGTAGGGCGCGAGCAGCGGCGTGTCCAGCGCGGTGAGCAACTCGACGGTGCCCAGCGGGTCTCGGAAACCGGCCAGCGCGTGAAGCTCGGTGAGCGCGCAGATCAGCTCGGGTTTGTGGTTGGGGTCGGAGTAGTTGCGTTCCGGGGCGTCCCGGGGGATCCCCCGGGCCTCCTCGCGGGCGAACCCCTCAGCAGCCTGCTCCGCGGACGGGTGGGCCTGCAGGCTCAGTGGATCCTCGGCGGCGAGCACCTTGAGCAGGAACGGCAACCGGCTGCCCCAGCGCTGTGCGCACCGGGTCCCGAGGTGGCGATCCGGGTCGGTGCGCAGGGCCTCCAGCAGGGAGGTCTGGGCGCCGTCTGCGTGTAACAGCACCGACGGGTCCGCCGGGTGCGCGCCGAGCCACAGCTCCGCCTGCGGGTGCGGGGCGGGTACCGGGCTGCCGAGCAGCTCCGCGATCGCAGTCCGCGAACCCCAGGCATACGGCCGAACCACGTTGCGCAACAGCTCCACAAACCCTCCCTCGCCGCCTGGCCGCTCGCTCATCCGATGGCCGGTTGGGCCGGGCCGGCCCAACCGGGCCCGCTCAGCACGCCCCGGCCCAGCCCGAGATACAGCGCAGCGAAGTCGAACCGTAGAGCCAGCACCGCAGCGGCGCAGGCGGCGGCACCGGGGTCGCCCTGGCGCACCATCAGCTCCTCATCGACGGTCACCACATCGGCGCCGGGTAACGCGTCCAGCGCGGCGGCACGTTCGAGCCCGGTGCGGGAATCGGGGAGCGCACCGAGCAGCACTGGCCGGACCGCTGGCATACCGCTGCGCTGTGGCTGGCCGGAGAATGGATCGTGGAAGACGTCGGCCTCCGCACTGGCACGGGCCGCCTCCTGGCGCAGTGCCGGCAGCGCTGCCGCCTCATGGAATCCCGCGGCATGCGCCACCACCCCCGCGTGCGCGGCGAGCGCCCCTGCGCAGTGCCCGGCCACCGCGGTGGCCACCGGATCGGTGCCCCACAGCAACGGTGTTCGCTCGGCCAGCCGCAGCGCCAATGACTTAGCGGGGTTGACGAACGATTCGTGGGCGACGTGGTCGCGCTCGGCCTCGCGGTCCAGCTCGCCGGCCAGCTCCTCGGAGTCGGTGGCCAGCAGCCCCAAGGTGTCCAGCAGCAACAGCCCGGCGGTGAGCGTGCGCGGCAACGCCAGCCCCGGCGGTACCTCGATCGGGGGCACCAACAGCACCGATCTACCCGCGGCCGCGGCCGCCACCGGACCGTGGGCAGGCGCAGTGAGCACCACCTGAGCCCCCCGGCGGACCGCACGGTCGATGCCCTCCGCGAGCTCCTGGTCACCCGGATCGGTGGTGTTGGCCAGCACGATGTCCAGCGCGCCCACCCACATCGGGACCGACCGTGTCATCACCACCGGCACCGGGCAGGACGGCCCGGCCAGCGCCAGCAGCAGCGGTGCCGCGGCCGGCGCCGCGCCCGCCCGCGTCAGCAGCACCAGTGCGCGCGGACGTTCCCCGGTCAGCCGCCCAAGACCTGCCTCCGCAGCTGCGGACGCAGTCGAGCGCACCTGGGCGCCCGCGGTAGCCGCGGCACGGAGTAGCCCACCGGTGTCGGTGGCCTCCAGACGCCCGGGGTCATCGAGCAGGTCGTCATCAAACACCCGGTCGCGTTGCATCACCCTCACCCCAGCCCGCGGTCACCCCATCCACGCCACCGGCCGCCGGTCCGGTCCCAGGCAACGCCTCGTCGAGCAGCAGCACCGGGATGCCGTCGGTCACCGGGAAGCTGCGCCCGCACGCGGTGCAGGTCAACGCATCAGCCTCGGGGTCTGCAACGGTGCCACTGCGCAGCTCGGCATGCTCCGGGCACGGGCAGGCCAGGATCTCCATCAGCTGAGGGTCCAAGTCCAACGCCATCGTCGTCCTCCTCTTTACCGAGCGCGCACCAGTGCCAGCACCTCGTCGCGCAGCGCCTCCACCGCTGGCGTATCGCGAGCCTCCACGTTGAGGCGCAGCAGCGGCTCGGTGTTCGACGGGCGCAGGTTGAACCATGAACCGTCGGGCAATCGCACGGTGAGACCGTCGAGCTCGTCGAGCTCGACGCCGTCGCGCCGACCGAACCACTCCCGCACGACCGCCATCCTGCCCCGCTGGTCATCGACCGTGGAGTTGATCTCGCCGGACGCGGCATAGCGGCTGAACTCGGCCATCAACGCCGACAGCGGGCACCGCTGCTGACCCAGTGCGGCGAGCACGTGCAGCGCGGCAAGCATCCCGGAGTCGGCACGCCAGAAACCGCGGAAGTAGTAATGCGCGGAATGCTCACCGCCGAAGATCGCCCCGGTCTCCGCCATCAGCTGCTTGATGAACGAGTGGCCGACCCGGGTGCGCACCGGCCGCCCGCCGTGCTCGGTGACGATCTCCGGAACAGCCTGCGAGGTGATCAAGTTGTAGATCACCACTGCCCCCGGTTCGATGGCCAGCTCCCGGGTGGCGACCAGAGCGGTGATGGCGCTGGGACTCACCGGCTCGCCGCGCTCGTCGACTACGAAGCAGCGGTCGGCGTCGCCGTCGAAGGCCAGACCCAGATCGGCGCCGTGCTCGCGCACTGCCGCTTTCAGGTCCACCAGGTTCGCCGGGTCCATCGGGTTGGCCTCGTGATTCGGAAAGTCACCGTCCAGCTCGAAGTACAACGGCGTGACATGCAGCGGCAGTCCCTCGACCACCGCGGGCACGGTATGCCCGCCCATTCCATTACCGGCGTCCACGACGACTCGCAACGGCCGGATCCCGGAAAGGTCCACCAGCGAGCGCAGGTACTCGGCGTAGTCGCCGAGCATGTCCCGCTCGGTGACGCTGCCGCCACCCGGTCCCGGTTCGATCCCACGCTCGATCGCGGCCCGGATCTCATCCAGCCCGCTGTCCTGGCCGATCGGGGCGGCGCCGGCCCGGCAGAGTTTGATGCCGTTGTAACGGGCCGGGTTGTGGCTCGCGGTGAACATCGCGCCTGGCAAGTCGAGCCGCCCGGAAGCGAAGTAGAGCATGTCGGTGCTGGCCAGTCC
>JBOHFU010000145.1:0-7914 GCA_050699675.1 Pseudonocardiaceae bacterium | reverse complement strand
GTCGAGAGCAGGCAGCAGGTTGACGAGCTGGTCGACAAGGCCCTCGCAGCGGGCGGGCAACCCGGGAGCTTCTCGAACGATGAAAGCTTCATGTACGGACGGAGTTTCCAGGACCTCGACGGGCATCTCTGGGAGGTGCTGTACATGGACCCGACGGTGGCGCTGGAGCAGGCCTGACTCCCGTCTTATCGATGCTGCGCTCCAGCATGTGGATGATCGTGTCGCTGCTGGCATGGATGGCGCCGATCCGCCCAGCCTCCTCAAGGTGATGGTCCTCGACACCAGAAATGGCGTCAGAGGCAATGAGCACCCGGTAGTCGCGTTCGCTGGCGTCGTAGATGCTCGCTCGCGGACAGTTCGGATAGTTGCATCCAGCGAAGACGACGGTGTGCACGCCGAGGTCGGCGAGGTGGCGGTCCAAGCCGGTTCGATAGAAGGCGCTCCAGCGCGGTTTCCAGACAGCAACCTCGTGCGGGCCGAGGTTCTGCAGGTGGCCTGCGAGGAGCGTGAGCGCGTCGAGGTCAGGTGCACCGGCGGGACGAAGTTCTGGTGCGATCTGCGAGCCGAGCGAGCCGGGCCGAGCGATGGGTGCGCCGGCGGCGATGGCTGCTCTGCGTGGCAGGTCGACGTCGTCGCCGTCATAGAGACGGACTACCTGGACGATTGGCGCGGCCGCGTCACGGTATGCCGCTAGGAGGTGGGCGATGTTCGGCAAGATCTGTGTGGTTCCGGGGATCGGGTTGGCGCCACCGTCGACGAAATCGACCTGGGTATCGATCACCACCAGCGCCGACCTGCCCAAGTCAGGCGCGATGTGAGCGTCGAGGCCACTCGTCCACGTCGTCACCCACGACTCCATTCCTAGAACAGGTTTCCCTCCGCTGTCCCCAGCATCTGCTCGCGCACCAGTGGAATCGGTGGTCCGCCGTGGGACAGGAAGCGGTCGTGGAACTCGCGCCAGGCGGCGCGTCCGCCGCGGTTCGCGGTCCAGTCCGCGCGCAGCTTCCGGATTATCAGCTTACCCATCGTGTAGTTGAGGTAGGCCGGGTCGTAGGTGCCACGGGCCGCCTGCTGGCGCGCGCTGCCGGGATTCTGATAAGCTTGTTCGCGGAACATCGTCTCGCAACTCGCCATGCTCATTCCCTGTGTGTGCATGCCGATCGCACACAGAAAGCGCACGTTGCGCAGCAGTGCGTCACTGAGCTGGCCGATGTGCGCCTCTGGTGCGCCGTTACCAAGACCCGCTTCCCACATCATCTCCTCGGCGTAATGTGCCCAGCCTTCCGCGTAGGCGTAGCCGACGAACAGCTGCCCGATCTCGGACGGCGAGCGGTTCGAATGAAGGAACTGCAGGAAATGCCCCGGCCAGACTTCGTGCGCTGAGGTGAACAGCAGGTTCGACTTGCCCGGTACGTAGGCGTCCTGATCGGCCTTGGACCACGATGGATCAGGCGGCGCGATGTAGTAGACCGAAGGCATACCCTTGTCGTACGGGCCGGGGATGTCGATATAGGCGAAGTTCGAGCGGTGGTACGGCGGCGCTTCCGCGACCAAGGCTTGTTCCGTACCGGGAATGCTGACGAGATCGTGATCGACGACGAACTGGCGCAGCATGCCGAGCTGACCGCGCGCACCTTCCACCGCGCCGCCGCTCGGCTTATCCGCCTCCACGGTGGCGACGCAGGCTTCGATCGCCGTGCCCGGCAGGTATTCGGCGCAGGCCTGCGTGAGCGCGGCGAGGTTACGCGCGAGATCGGCGCGGCCCACGCCCTCCAGCTCAGCGAGCGGTGTGGTGACCTCCTCGGTCATGCGCAGCATGTCGGCGAACTTCGCCGGACCGAGCGCGAAGTTCTCGGTGGCCTGCGCCTCGCCGCTCTTGAGCCAGTCTGCGAGGTCCTGCATCGCCTGCGCCGCCGGCTCGATCGTGCTCGCCAGCTCGGCCTGCAGCGCCGGATCTTTCACCTCGGCAAAAATCTCCGGCACATCCTTGCGGTAGAAATCCGGAAATCCGCCGAAGCCATCGACGCCGTACTGGATGAAGCTCTTCGGCAGCGGTGTGCGCAGGTTCGCGCGAATCTGCGCCGCGGCCGCGGGTACGGCCCGCGCGTAGCCGATGAAGGCTTTGAGGCGGGTGTCGGCCGAGGCGTAAGGACGCGTGAGATACACGCTCGGATCGAGTCCGCTGCCGAGATAAAATGACGGGTTCGTGAACGGCTGCTCCGCTTCTTCCAGCCAGAACAGGTCGGCGTCGATGCGCGACAGCAGGTATTTCCGCTCGAAGCGCTGCTCGGCGCTCAGCACGTTCTGGTCGAGCGCTTCAGTCTGCGTGCGTTGCGCATGTAGCCACTGTACCGCGGCGCGAATGCCGGCAGCGCTCCAGTCCGGCAAGCGACCGTCGTAATCGTGGCGCCCTTGCTGGACGGCGAACGGCGGGTTCAGTCCGAAATAGCCTTCCTTAAACTGGCCCAGGTGCTTCGCCCATTCGGCGCTGCCAGCGGTTTGCGCGGTGCTTTCAGCCGGCGGCGCTGGAGTGGCTTCGCAGCCGCAAGCCAGAACGGCGAGCAACATCGCGATAGCACGGACGAAGCGCCGCACGGGGACCGGATGGGTCATGGGATTCCTTGAGAACGACGGGACTGGCCCCAACATAGCATGCCCGGAGCCGCCGGCTGCGGGCGACCCGATTTCGCTGCAGGCCGTGGGTTCGAGCACTCGCGGGCACGAGTCGCTGATCAAGCTTGTCCGTTTAGACCGTGTTGTGGGAATTTACAGGTGGTTGAGTCTCGAATTTTCGAACGTACAGCACCCATCCGGTATCCGTCTTTGTCAATGGGCCAGTGACACGCATCGGCTCGTACCCACCTCGGAGCTCTTGATACCTTCCCGTCAGGTTCTGGTATGCATCTCGTTCGTCCCGCGTGGTGTCTCGAACGCCCCTCGTTTGGTAGTCCCATTGCAACTTCGTACCTTCGTTCAGTGGCATCAACCTCACTGCGGTGTCGAAAGAGGGCCCGGTCAGCTGCAACATGCCGTCTTGCTCTCCAAGGGTGCCCGTGACAGTCACCTCTACACCGCGGAAATCGTAACTGCCGTTTGCCCATCGGGCGATCTGTTCGGGCCAGCTGTCGAGATCCGGTAGGCCTTGATCATGAAGGTAGACGTCGGCCGTCGAGTGCTCGGCATTCGCGATCGGCCGAACCGCCGCAACCCCGCCCAGCTTCTTCAAAGCCTCATATGCACCTCCCCAACACGCCCCCAGCCCGTAAGGGCACTTCGCGGTCAGGCCAACCGTGACGCGAGTGCCGGTCGATTGGGTCCGGACGGCCTCGTCCAGTTCCTGGGTGCGCGTCTGCCCTCCGGGGCCGGTCTGCAGACTCACCTCGGCGAGGGCCGGCGAGACCGCAGCACGAGGCTGTGCCACAGACGGGCCGATCCGCGCGATCCGCGCGAGAGAGGGAACCCCAGCCGCGCTGAGGACGAAGAGCATGTAATGCCCAGGAGGGCAGATCTCCGGCCGTTCGGGCGCGGTAACGGTTAAGCTACCGCCGTCTAGGCTGAACTCGAGAACGTTGATGCGCTGGTTCTGGTCGAAGGCGTGAGTTACTGAGGGTAGCCGTATCCAGGTGACTTTTCCGACCTCCGGTCCCGAGATCTCGAGCGAGAATGTCTCGCCGTAAGAGATTTCCTCGGGGGCCGAGGTGATCTCCGGGCGTGGGCCTTGGAACAGATAGGGCGGATGGAAAATCTGCGCGTCTCGGTGGCTGTCCCTGGGATCATTCGGCTGGTCGCCGCCGACGGCGAACTCGCCGCTGCCCGCGCTGAGCACTGTCGCGTCCGGCAGTAGCACGGCCGTCCCGTGGTAGCAGCGATCGACATCTTCGGCGGCCAACTCCTGCCATCCTTCCGTTACTGGATCCCACAGTTCGGCGACGTGCACAGGCATACCCGGGGATAGATCGTTGAAGCCCGGGCCCCTGGTCCCACCCGTTACCAGGACGCTCCCGTCCGCGAGAATCGCCGCATTATGCTGGCGGCGCGGGAAGCGCATGCTTGCGATCGCACGCCACGCCGGGGGATCGGCGCCGAGATCGATGACCTCTGCCGCGGCGGTAGGGACGTCGGTGGGCCCGTCGTTGCCGCCCCCGATGTAGACGACCTTCCCGGCGTCATACATCACCGAAGGACCGTATTGCCGCTCCCCGTTCCGTCGCACTCCACCCGGCTCGGGCAGCGGAGTCCAGGTACCCGAGCCATCGGTGTTGAGTAGGTAGGTCCTCGCATTGCTCCCCGCCATGAACACCTGGCCGTCCGGAGCGACGTGCATATGTGGATACAGCGGGAGGCCGATGAAGTCTACGGTCGCCCTCCACTGCTGCCCATCCCAGATTTGCGGGACATCGTTGATGATGAAGATGCCGTTCTCGATGTAGCTGCCCGACGACACCAGCACCGTCCCGTCCGAGAGTGTTGTGGCGGTCGGATACCACCGGCGCTGGTTCATTACGGGAAGGGCAGTCCAGGCGTTGGTGCGGTAGTCATAGGTGAACGCCTGGTTGATCCCATCGCCGTCGGTGAGGTGCCCGCCTGCGACCAGGAGCCGGCCGTCGGGCAAGAAGGAATGCCCTGCGCAGAACAGGTTGACCCTCGTGCCGTCCGCGCCCTCGGGCTGGGGTGTCGGGGTCAGTTCCCCGGTTTCGGGATCCCAGACGTATGGCGTGCACTCGCGCTCATTCATCGAGCCGTTAGGGTCGTCCCGCCGCCCCCAGAACAACACCTTTCCGTTCGGCAGCACGTTCGTATGGATCGCCACGTTCGGCAACTCGAAAACCGGATCCCACCGCCCCACACGAGCCGATGTGGAATCTCCTGCAGGTCCGGATGCCATTGTCTTATCCTCCACGAGCCAGTCCAATACGGAACACGGGGCCGCTGCGAGGCTATCTCATGTGCGCAGGTGTCGCGGTGATGGTGTGCGCCCTGGATGCCAGAGGTGACCGGGCCTCCGGCGCCCTGGACAGGGTGGGATCGGGCACCGTAGGCGCATGGACGTCGAAGCTCTCCGTGCCATGACCCCGGGGTGTGTACACCGAGTACATCTCAACAACGCCGGTGCGGCGCTGCTGGCGCAGCCGACGCTGGACGCGATGACCGGCCACCTGCGACTGGAGGCCGAGATCGGCGGGTATGAAGCGGCCGCGGCCGCGCAGGAGGGGATCGCTGCCACCTACGCGGGGCTCGCCGAGCTGGTAAGCGGCCACACCGAAGAGGTGGCGCTGTTCGACAACGCCACCCACGCATGGAACGCCGCCTTCTACTCCGTCCCGATTCGTCCCGGTGACCGGATCCTGACCGGGCGGGCCGAATACGGCAGCAACGTGCTGGCCTACCTACAGGTCGCCCGGCGCACCGGCGCCGAGGTCATTGTGGTTCCCAACGACGAGCACGGCCAGCTGGACACGACCGCCCTGGCCGAGCTGGTCGACGAGCGCACAAAGCTGATCGGGGTGACCCACGTTCCCACCAGTGGGGGTCTGGTCAACCCGGCCGCCGAGATCGGCCGGATCGCCCGGGATGCGGGGGTGCTGTTCCTGCTCGACGCCACCCAGTCGGTCGGCCAGTTCCCCGTCGACGTCGAGGCTCTCGGCTGCGACTTGCTGACCGGCACCGGCCGCAAGTTCCTGCGCGGCCCGCGTGGTACGGGGTTCCTGTGGGTCCGCTCCGCTGCGCTCGAGCGGCTAGAGCCGTACGTCGCCGAGATCCATTCGGCGACCTGGGACGGGAATCGCGGGTTGCACTGGGTCGACGGCGCGCGGCGATTCGCGTCCTGGGAGAACAGCTACGTCAACGTCCTCGGTCTGGGCGCGGCCATCCGGCAGGCCCTCGACCTCGGCCTGGACGCTATCGGGAAACGCACCACCGCCCTCGGCGCTGCGCTGCGCGGCCTGCTCGAGGACCTACCGGGCGTGGCCACCCACGACCTGGGCCAGGTCCGGTGCGCCATCGTCACTGCCAAGGTCGACGGGATGCCCGCCGCGGACGTCGCCGCCGCCCTCGGTGCGGCCGGCGTCAACGTCACCACAACCGTGCCCGAGCACACCCAGTTCGACACCGAGGACCGGAATGTGCACCCCCTCGTCCGGCTGTCACCGCACTACTACAACACCGAGGACGAGCTGGAGCGTGCCGTCGACCTCATCGCCACCTTGCGGGAAAGAGCCTCGACACGGGTGTGAGCCACACTCAGTACCACGAGCTGCAAGAAGCCGACTATCAAAGACTCGGGAGCACCGCGACTACATCCAAGCCTAACCGGGCTTCACCCCATCCCGACCAGCCGTGTTTCCTGGCTGGCTTTCCCGGGGCGCTGTCCGTGAACTCGACGCCAGCCACATTTCAGTCCTGCCAGACGTCGCTCTCGTCGAGTTCACGGGGCGCGGCACCGACAGACACTCGCCCGACTGCTGTCCCGGAGCCGACTCAGACCACACAGTTGACTCGATCATGACGGCTGTGCCGTCTAAGCCCTGCCCTACCAGCAGGCACCGATCTGATGCTAGGGGCGGCTCCCGACATTCAGGCGATGCGACAACTCGCGCAGACGGGCCGACGGGCGACCACGGGTCATCAGCTCGCCCACAAGCACCCGCGGCAGCCTGTGGTGCGCTGTCCAGTCGGGGGCGGCGCGCTCCATTGTCAGCAGCGCCGACTCCGCGGCCCGAGCATGGCCCAGCCGAAGCTGCGCGTGCGCGACGTCGGCAAGGTGCCGCGACTGCGACATCAGCGGCAGCGCCGCGGCCCGCGGCATCTCGCGAGCCACCTGCACCGCACGGGCGTAATCCTCGGCGACCACAGCGCAGTCCGTCGCCTGTACGACCAGATTGCTCGGTCCGAAGATCACGTCGACGTCGACCCGGTCCACACCAGTCCGCTGCGCTACCGCCGTGGCCTCGCTGAGCAGGTCTGTAGCCGCGCCGGTCCGCCCCTGCCGGGCCGCGGCGGTCGCGCCCCGCAAGACCAATCCCCCATACACCGACAGATGCGCTGTACTGACCGTCCCCACGGGCTCTATCTGCTCAGCCGTGGCCACTGCGACGCGCTCAGCATCGATGTACCGCCCCTGCCGAATGAGCACGTGTCCGAAGATGTACCGCGCTGAGGCGGCCCGCAGCGGATCCGGCGCCAACGCGGCCCAGGACAGCGCCTCCCTGGCCGCGACATGACCGAGATCAGTCGCATCAAATCGAACCAGGGTGCCCGCCGCGATCTGGTGCACCTGCGCCACGAGGTCAGCTACGCGACCCGAGTCGGCCGCCTTGGCCGAACGGGTCACAGCCTGTGTGTCGGCGAGCAGGCGCGGCAGCAACGCTGCCAGCAACACGAACCGGCCGGAGTAGAAGTGTCCCCATCCGAACGTGACCGCGCGGGCCAGCTCGGTGAGGTTGGGCGCGTCGGCGTCGTCCACCTCGCCCAGCAGCTCGTCCACCCCGGTCAGCACGTCACGAATGGCGGCCACTCGGCTCTCGTTCTCGCTCGCGGCGCCCAGGGGGTGGGAAGGGCCCAGTAGCTCGGCGAGGTCGACGCCCAGCGCACGGGCGAGTCGCGCCAAGGTGGCGATCGAGGCGGTATGCCGCCGGCCCTGCTCTAGTTTCCGGATCACGTCTACTGAGACGTCGGCGGCCGCGGCGAGGTCGTGCTGGGTGTAGGTGCGTCGGCGCAGGGCACGGATGCGTTCGCCGATGGTTGGCTCGGCCATCCCGCGGCACCTCCGGAATGTGGGACCTTGGGCGGTGTTCCAACGGTAGCGCCCTGGCACGGGCGACCGCGGGGCCGGCACGACAACGGCCCCAGGTCAGCACCCAAAGGGGCTTCTATCGGTGGTGATCTCGATCGTCGACCGCCACGGCGCAACGAGCA
>JBOHFU010000144.1:0-7998 GCA_050699675.1 Pseudonocardiaceae bacterium | reverse complement strand
CCACCTGTCGGCGGCTGCGGTTCCCGGATAACCGCTTCACCCAACCGGCCAGCCCGCACGTGCTGGGCACGGCGCGAGTGCGGTGAGCCGTTAGCCATCAAGCTGCCCCGCTAGCGATGGGTTGGGCAGGTATGCGCACACCGTTCCAGTCATGATCGTCGTCTCGCCGACGGGATGCTCCAGTGGCGCCTGGCCGACCAACCGTGGCTACCGGCATCGCCAAACAGGTGAGTGGTGATCGACACACGTTCGCTCCCAGATCAGAACCTTTGCCCGCCGCTGGCGCCGCTTGCGATCAGTCCTGCGGTGGTGACCAACGACTCCGGGTCGCCCGAATACCAGCTTGTACGGTACCCCCCTATGGTATGTTGATGTGAGAGCTGACCAGAAGGGGACCCGCGTGAACGGCTACGCCCAGGACAAGGACTCCTACCTCAAACGGATGCGCCGCATCGAGGGCCAGGTGCGCGGCATCGCGAAGATGATCGAGAGCGACGAGTACTGCATCGACGTGCTCACTCAGGTCTCCGCCGCCACCAAGGCCCTCGAGGCGGTGGCACTGGGGCTGCTCGATGAGCACCTCAAGCATTGCGTCACCCAGGCCGCCGCCGAGGGCGGGCCGATCGCCGAGGCCAAGATCGCTGAGACGAGCGCTGCCATCGCGCGCCTGGTCAAGTCCTGACACCGCCCCGACAACAGAAGGGGATGTGGCGGCATGAACACCGCTGCGAAGCTTTCCGCCTACGGTGCGGCGCTCGCCCTGCTCGTCGGGGGCGGGTATGCCGCCGGAACCGCTATCGGTCCACTCTCCACCGCCTCAGGCGGGCACAGTGGGGTGTCCGGCACCGAAGACGCCGGGCACGGGGGCACCCACGGCGGCACCGTCGCGGAGACCGCGAGCGACCAGCCCGGTGGGCTGGCGTCCAGCAGCGGCGGCTACACCCTCACGCCCACCGACCCGACGCTCAACCCGGCGACCACCGGGGACTTCACCTTCCGCATCACTGGACCGGACGGCGCGCCGGTGACAGCGTTCGACGTCGAGCACGACAAGCGGCACCTGATCGTCGTACGTCGTGACACCACCGGCTTCCAGCACGTACACCCCGAGATGGCGCCCGACGGCACCTGGCGGGTCCCGCTGACCCTGCCCGCGGCCGGCTCCTACCGCGCCTTCGCCGACTTCACCCCCACCGGGAGCGAGGGCACCACGCTGGGCGTCGACCTGGCCGCGACCGGCACGTTCGAGCCGGTCACCCACGGCCCGAGCCGCACCGCCCAGACCGACGGGTACACCGTCGAGCTCGCCGGTGACCTCGTGCCCGGCCATGCCTCACCGCTGACCCTGACCGTCAACAAGGAGGGGCGCCCGGTCACCGACCTGCAGCCATACCTCGCGGCCTACGGGCACCTGGTCGCGCTGCGCGAGGGTGACCTGGGCTACCTGCACGTCCACCCCGAGGGGTCACCGGGTGACGGTCGCACGCCGGCCGGACCGGCGATCGAGTTCGTCGCCGAGGTGCCCAGCGCGGGCAGTTACCGGCTGTTCCTGGACTTCCAGCACCACGGGGTCGTGCGCACCGCGGAGTTCACTGTGACCACGAGAGGGCTCGGAGCATGAGCACCACAGCAAAGCCGTCCGGCGTCCCCGTCACCGACATCGAACTGTCCATCGGGGGCATGACCTGCGCCTCCTGCGCCAACCGGATCGAGCGCAAGCTCAACGAGCTCGACGGCGTCACCGCGACGGTCAACTACGCCACCGAGAAGGCCCGGGTCAGCTCCCCGGCCGGTGTCGACCCGGCGGTCCTCGTCGCCCAGGTCGAGGCCACGGGCTACACCGCGGAGCTGCCCCGGCCCGCGACCGCGGCCCCGGCCGAGGCGGCGGACGAGCCGGACCCGACGCGGCCGCTGCGCGACCGGCTGGTCACCAGCATCGTGCTCGCGGTGCCGGTGATCGCGATGGCGATGGTGCCAGCGCTGCAGTTCACCTACTGGCAATGGATCTCCCTGGCGCTCGCCGGGCCGGTGATCGGGTGGGCGGCCTGGCCGTTCCACCGCGCGGCGTGGGCCAACCTGCGCCACGGCGCCGCCACGATGGACACGCTGATCTCGATGGGCGTGCTGGCCGCGTTCGCCTGGTCGCTGTACGCCCTGCTGTTCGGCACCGCGGGCGTACCCGGGATGGTCCACCCGTTCGAGCTGACGATCGCTCCGAGCGACGGCGCCGGCAACATCTACCTGGAAGTCGCATCCGGCGTCACGACGTTCATCCTTGCCGGGCGCTACTTCGAAGCCCGCTCCAAGCGCCGCGCAGGCGCGGCACTGCGGGCGCTGCTCGAGCTCGGCGCGAAGGACGTCACCGTGCTCCGCAACGGCGCCGAGGTGCGCATCCCGACCGGCCAGCTCGCCGTGGGCGACCGGTTCGTGGTCCGGCCCGGAGAGAAGATCGCCACCGACGGCATGGTCGAGGACGGCTCGTCGGCTGTGGACGCCTCGATGCTCACCGGCGAGTCGGTGCCGGTCGAGGTCGGGCCGGGCGACGCGGTCGTCGGCGCGACCGTCAACGCCGGCGGCCGGCTGGTCGTGCGCGCCACCCGGGTCGGCGCCGACACCCAGCTTGCCCAGATGGCCAAGCTGGTGGAGGACGCCCAGAACGGTAAGGCCGCCGTGCAGCGGCTGGCCGACCGGATCTCCGGGGTGTTCGTGCCGATCGTCATCGCGCTGGCCGCGGCCACCCTCGGGTTCTGGCTGGGCGCCGGCGCCGGCGCCGCGGCGGCGTTCACCGCGGCGGTCGCGGTGCTGATCATCGCCTGCCCATGCGCCCTGGGCCTGGCCACCCCGACCGCGTTGCTGGTCGGCACCGGCCGGGGAGCCCAGCTGGGCATCCTGATCAAGGGTCCGGAGGTGCTGGAGTCCACCCGGCGGATCGACACGGTGGTGCTGGACAAGACCGGCACTGTGACCACCGGGCAGATGTCGCTCGGCAGGGTCCACGTCGCCGACGGGATCGATGAGGCCGAGGTGCTGCGGCTGGCCGGAGCGCTGGAGAGCGCCTCCGAACACCCGATCGCCGCCGCGGTCGCCCGCGGTGCACGCGAACGGCTCGGCACGCTGCCCGACGTCGAGGACTTCGCCAACCTCGCCGGGCTCGGGGTGCACGGGGTGGTTGACGGGCACGCGGTGCTCGTCGGGCGCCCGGCGCTGCTGGAGCAGTGGAGCCTTCCGCTCACGTCCGAGCTCGCCGCAGCCCAGGCAGCCGTTGAAGCGGACGGTCGCACCGCGATCGCGGTGGCGTGGGACGGCGCGGCCCGCGCCGTGCTGACCGTCGCCGACACCGTCAAGCCCACCTCGGCGCAGGCCGTCGCGCAGCTGCGCGATCTCGGCCTGACCCCGGTCCTGCTGACCGGCGATAACACCGCCGCCGCGCGGGTCGTCGCCGCCCAGGTCGGTATCGAGGAGGTGATCGCCGAGGTGCTCCCGGCCGGCAAGGTCGACGTGGTGAAGCGGTTGCAGGCCGAGGGCAGGGTAGTGGCGATGGTCGGCGACGGGGTCAACGACGCCGCCGCACTCGCCCAGGCCGATCTCGGGCTCACCATGGGCACCGGCACCGACGTCGCCATCGAAGCCGGCGACATCACGCTGGTGCGCGGCGATCTCCGCGCGGTCGCCGACGCGATCCGGCTGTCCCGCCGGACGCTGGGTACGATCAAGGGCAACCTGTTCTGGGCGTTCGCCTACAACGTCGCAGCCCTGCCGCTCGCCGCAGCCGGGCTGCTCAACCCGATGCTCGCCGGGGCCGCCATGGCGTTCAGCTCGGTGTTCGTGGTGGCGAACAGCCTGCGGTTGCGAAGCTTCGCCCCGCAGGCCGACCAGCAGCACGCCGTCGCCCAAACACCGAGCGGGACCCGGCACACCCCGGGGAGGGTCACAACCCGCCGCTGACCCTCCCTGCACGAACGACGCGGAGCAAATTCGAGGAGGTCTGACCATGCCCGATCACGAGATCGGTCACGACGTACATCAGCACGCCGGCCACGGTGCCGCCCCGGACACCGCTCAGGGTCGGCGCGAGTTGAACCGGCTGGCGGTGAGCGCGACCGCGCACTGCCTCACCGGCTGCGCCATCGGCGAGATCCTGGGCCTGGTCATCGGCACCGCCCTGGGCTGGGGCAACGGCGCGACAATCGTCCTGGCGGTCGCGCTGGCGTTCGTGTTCGGCTACGCGTTCACCATCGTTCCGGTGCTGCGCTCCGGCCTCGCGCTCGGCGCCGCGATCGGGGTGGCCCTGGCCGCCGACACCGTCTCCATCACCGTCATGGAGATCGTCGACAACGCGATCATGTTGGTCGTCCCCGGGGCGATGGACGCCGGCCTGAACTCGTGGCTGTTCTGGGGCGCGCTGGCCGTCGCGCTGGCCGTCGCGTTCGTGGTCACCGTGCCGGTCAACCGGGCCATGATCCGCCGTGGCAAGGGCCACGCCGTGGTGCACCAATACCACCACTAGAGAATCAGCACGAGCAGCGCGACGTCGCTGCCGGCGCCCGACAGTTATGGTCCGGGCCGAAGAGCGGCCCGGACCATAACTGTGCGATCCGGATGTTCCACGGCACTACGCTCGGCAGATGAGGCAGGTCCTGCTGGATACGGCATCTGTGTACCTGACTCTTCGTATTGATGGACAAGTCAGCCCCACCCCAGGTGGGGTAGGCTGTGGTGTAGCGTGCCACCGGACTGTGATCAACATTTCCGGAGCAGATTGAGCTACGAGGAAGGGGAGGGCCAGCCGATGATGGATGGTGGAATGATGGGCGGTGGGATGATGGCGGCCATGGGGATCTGGGCATTTCTCCTGATCGTCACCCTGTTGGCCGTTCTGGTCCTCTCCGTCCTAGGCAGCATCTGGCTGGTCCGTCGGCTGCGCCAGGACGTCAGCGGCTCCCCGGTCTCGCGGAACGGTGACAGTGCCCATGACACGCTACGGCGGCGGTACGCGGCCGGCGAGATCGACGACGACGAATACGAGCGCCGGCTCGCCGCACTGAGCCGCCGGTGAGACCGTCACCGGCCATCAAGGCGCGACGTCCGGCCGTCGGATCGAGCCGCGGGAGATGACGATGCCCGTCGGTGCTGCGCAGCGGCGGCGATGGCGACCTTGGACCGCCCCACCCCAGGTGGGGTAGGGTGCTAGTCGTGGATATGCACCAGCGATCGGTCGGCAATCGCCTCAAGACGGCCCGGGGACAGCTCAACGGTGTTCTGGTCATGGTCGAGCAAGATGCCTACTGCCCGGACGTGATGAAGCAGCTCGCGGCGGTGCAGGGGCTGGTGGAAGGGGCGAGCCGGATCATCCTGCGCCGGCACCTGGAGACGTGCGTGGCCAAGGCGATGCAGCAGGGGCGCACCGCGGAGATCGTCGACGAGCTGATGGAGACGCTCAAGTTTGACCGCCACGTCTTTCGACCAGCGACCGTCGCCGACTGCGCCGATCGGGGCTTTGACGTCTCTGCAGAGGAGTAAGAGACCATGTCGCACAGCTCCATGTGAGCTGGCGCAGGGCCACGGATTCCTGTCACTGCCAAGGATCTCCCGGGCCCGGCAGATCCCCTTCCCGCCCGCGGTGGACTCGGTCGCCGGCCGGTTAACGGTGGTGGGCCAGCGTGTCGTGTGCGGTCTCGGCGCCGGTGGCGGGTTCGGTGTGCACGACGGCGGTGGTCAGCCGCGCCACCGCGTGCACCAGTTGGTGCTCGACGTCGTGGGCGATGCGGTGGGCCTGCTCCACGCTCAGCGCGGCGTTGACGGTGACGGTGAGTTCGGCGCGCAGGCTGTGCCCGATCCACCGCATCCGCACGTCGCCCGCGTCGAGCACGCCGGGGACCTCGCGGGCGGTGTGTTCGGCGAGGTCGACGGTGGCGGGGTCGACAGCGTCCATGAGGCGGCGGAACACTTCCTTGACGGCGTCGCGCAGCACGAACAGGATCGCCACGGTGATACCCAGGCCGATGATCGGGTCGGCGAGCGGGAACCCGAGCGCGACACCTGCGGCGCCGAGCACCACGGCGAGTGAGGTGAAGCAGTCGGTGCGGGCGTGCAGCCCGTCGGCGACCAGCGCGGCGGAGCCGATCTCCCGACCCACGGTGATCCGGTAACGCGCGACGATCTCGTTGCCCGCGAACCCGATCACCCCGGCGGCCGCGACGACCCAGAGGTGGCTCACCGGCTGCGGATTGATCAGGCGCAGCACCGATTCGTAGCCCACGACCACGGCCGACGCGGTGATGATCAACACCACGACCACCCCGGCGAGGTCTTCCCCGCGGCCCAGCCCGTAGGTGTAGCGCCGCGTCGCGGCGCGGCGGCCCAGCACGAACGCGATCCCGATGGGCAGGGCGGTCATCGCGTCGGCGAAGTTGTGGATCGTGTCGCCCAGCAACGCCACCGAGCCGGTGAACAGCACGACAACGAGCTGCGCCACGGCGGTGACGAACAACGCGGCGAACGACCAGATCAACGTCCGCATGCCGCGCTTGCTCGTCTCCAGGGCGGTGTCAAGCCGGTCGGCGCTGTCATGGCTGTGCGGGATGACCGCGTGCCGCAGATGCCCCCACGCCGACGCCAGCAGGCCCGACCGACCACCGTGGCCATGACCGTGCCCGTCTGCATGGCCGTGGCCATGGTGCTCGGCATGCTCGCGCTGCTCCGTCATGAAAGATTCCACCTCTTGCTCGCGTGAAGTCGCCGCAGGTCACGACGGACCGCGACACCACGATAGCATCGTATATGCGTAGGCATGCAGGTACGCAGTCAGCAGAGTAGGCAGGTACGCTGACACGCATGCACACGTCGCTGCCGGACTTCGACATGCCCAACGACGAACAGGTCAACCTCGCGGCCGAGACCTTCCGGCTGCTGGCCGACCCCACCCGCATCAAGGTCCTCTGGGCACTGCTCCAGGACGAGTCCTCGGTCGCCTGCCTCGCCGAACTCGCGGGCGCGGCCCCGACTGCGGTCAGTCAGCACCTGGCGAAGCTCCGGCTGGCCGGCCTGGTCACAGGCCGCCGCGAAGGCACCTTCGTCTACTACTCCGCCGCGAACAACCACGTGCAGGGACTTCTGTCGCAAGCGCTGTTCCACGCCGACCACATCGACCGCGACATCCCCGCCGACCCCACCGCGGCGCAGGCTCAGCCGCACCACCCGGCTCGGACCTGATTCGTGGCCGGCCAGTCCTGGTGGGACCTGCGCGTCGGGCTCGCCGGCGCCCTGCTGCTCACCTGGCTCGCCGCCTGGGAGTGTGTTCTCGCCGGTGCGGCCCTGACCCCAGCGCAGTGTGAACGTGATCACGCCGGATACTGGGTTCATGATTGGTGCTGTCCCCGCGTTCCGCGTGGCTGCTATCGCCGAAGCGGTGTCCTGGACTGGCCTTCTGGTAGGGATGGTGTTCAAGTACCTGGTAGTGGGTGATGACATCGGTGTCGTGATCTTCGGCCCGATCCACGGCGGCCTTTTCCTGGTCTATCTCGCCGTGACAATGCTGGTACGCCGCCAACTCCGCTGGAGCACTGCGACCACGGTCCTCGCGCTCGTCGCCAGCGTTCCCCCGCTGGGCACCCTGGTCTTGGAGCGATGGGCGTCACGCACCGGCCGGCTGCAACAGCACGACGGCAATCTCGAAACTATCGGATCTGCCCGTTGATCTAGCGTCGGAGGTCGGCGACGTGGCAATCAGCGGCAGTCGGTTCCGTCCAACGTAGACAGTTCAGTCAGAGGTAGGCGAGGGCTTCGCGGACGGTAACGCGGGAGGCGCGGGTTGCTGCGGCGTCGGTGGCGAGTGCGGCGCCGAGGATGACGAGTGCGAGCCAGATACCGATGGCGAGCATGGAGATCCGGTAGGGCAGCGGTGCGGAAAAGAAGAGGTTGCCGAGCCCGGCGCCGAGGACCGCGGTGAGGGCAAGCGCCGGGATGACCGCCACCAAGCAACTGGTAATGGCTAGGAAG
>JBOHFU010000143.1:0-8003 GCA_050699675.1 Pseudonocardiaceae bacterium | reverse complement strand
CCGTAGCTCGCGTTGTAGGCGTTGACCCTGATGTAGTGCTCGGGCTTGGCCTTGCGGCAGGCGTTGACCTCGGCAAGCACGCCGGCGGCGTCGGCGAGGTCGAACATCGGCAGTCCCCACATCTCCCAGTAGACGTTGCGGGGGTGCGGGTCGTCGGTGAACTCCACCGAGCAGGGCCAGTTGTTGTCCAGCGCGTACTGGATCTGCGCGGTGATCTCAGCGTCAGTGAGTTCGGGCAAGAAGGAGAAGGTTCCTTGAGTGATTCGCATTATCGGCTCCCTTGGTCGGATCCCTAACTAGCTGGAGGTCGGGGTCTCGACCACGTCGGGCACGTCGGTCGACTCGTAGTTGAAGGAGATGTCGCCCCAGGTCGACAGCGCGATGTCCAGCTCACGGCTCTTCTTGGCGGCCGCCTTGAGGATGTCGTCACCCTCCTTGCGGTAGTCCCGCCCCTCGTTCCGCGCCTTGATCATCGCCTCCAGCGCAACCCGGTTGGCGGTGGCGCCCGCGGCGATGCCCATCGGGTGGCCGATCGTGCCGCCGCCGAACTGCAGCACCACATCCTCGCCGAGGTAATGCAGCAGGTCGTGCATCTGTCCAGCGTGGATCCCACCCGAAGCCACCGGCATCGTGCCCGGCATCGACCCCCATTCCTGGTCGAAGTACAGGCCCCGGACCGGGTTGGCCGCAATGCGACCCAACCGCAGCGTG
Source organism: Pseudonocardiaceae bacterium (assembly GCA_050699675.1). GTDB lineage: Bacteria > Actinomycetota > Actinomycetes > Mycobacteriales > Pseudonocardiaceae. Next base: position 7,292 of record JBOHFU010000143.1, on the reverse strand, counting down.
TCGTAGTAACCCATGATCGCGTTCGGGTCGCCCTCCAGCTTGCCGACCACGGTGCCGGCGTGGATGTGGTCCACCCCAGCCAGCCGCATCCACTTGGCGAGGACCCGGAAGTTCACCCCGTGGTTCTTCTGCCGGGCGAACGTGGCGTAGCCGGCTCGGTGCAGGTGCAGGATCAGGCCGTTGGCCCTGGCCCACTTCGCCATCGACTGGATCGCGGTGTAGCCGATGGTGAGGTCGATCATGATGATGACGCTGCCGAGCTCCTTGGCGAAGCTCGCCCGCTCGTACATGTCCTCCATCGTGGCGGCGGTGACGTTGAGGTAGTGACCCTTGACCTCACCGGTGGCCGCCGAGGCGCGGTTGACGCCCTCCATGGCGTAGAGGTAGCGGTCGCGCCAGCGCATGAACGGCTGGGAGTTGATGTTCTCGTCATCCTTGGTGAAGTCCAGCCCACCGCGCAGCGCCTCGTACACCACCCGGCCGTAGTTGCGAGCCGACAAACCCAGCTTGGGCTTGGTGGTGGCGCCGAGCAGCGGCCTGCCGAACTTGTCCAGGTACTCCCGCTCCGTGACGATCCCGTGCGCGGGTCCCTGGAAGGTCTTGACGTAATGCAGCGGGATCCGCATGTCCTCCAGCCGCAACGCCTTGAGCGCCTTGAACCCGAACACGTTGCCGATGATCGAGGACGTGAGGTTGGCGATCGAACCTTCCTCGAACAGGTCGATGTCATAGGCGATGTAGGCGATGTACTGGTTCTCAGCACCTGGGACCGCGTCCACCTTGAAGCACTTGGCCTGGTAGGTCTTGTAGTCGGTGAGCCGGTCGGTCCACACCACCGTCCAGGTCGCGGTTGATGACTCTCCCGCTACCGCGGCCCCGGCCTCTTCCGGCGGCACCCCAGGCTGTGGGGTGATGCGGAAGGCGCACAGCACGTCGGTGTCCTTGGGCTGGTAGTCGGGCTCCCAGTAACCCATCTCGGCGTAGGGGATGACCCCGGCCGACCAGCGATCTGCCTTCTTCTTCTGCGATCCGTTGCCTTTGGTGTCGCTCACACTGGGCCTCCTTTAGGCCGCTGTCTGGTCACCACCGAGCTTGGCGGTACACAATCAGTCTGTCCATCAAGTCTTTGCCAATGACTATGTAGTGATCGCTCAGAGATTGCTGTGACATAGAGGTTGCGATGTGATGACAGAGTCTCGTTTGCGCACGTTGGTGGCCCTGGCAGCCACCGGATCGGTCCGCGGCGCCGCCAGCCGCCTGACGGTCACCGAGTCCGCGGTGTCGGCCTCGATCGGGGCACTGGCCCGCGAGCTCGGCGTGCCACTGGTGGAGCCGGTGGGCCGGGGGCTGCGGCTGACCGCGTCCGGCGCCGTCTACGCCCGTTACGCCCGCCGGGTGCTGGGCCTGCTCGACGAGGGCGCGGCGGCCGCGGTCCAGGAGCTGGACCCGGAGCGGGGCCGGCTGCGACTCGCCGCGGTCACCACCGCAGGGGAGCACTTGCTGCCGGCCCTGCTGGCCGCGTTCCGCCTCCGGCACCCGAGAGTCGCACTGGCGCTGGAGGTGGCGCCCAGCGCGCAGGTGTGGGATCTGGTCAGCGCTCACGAGGTCGACCTGGTCATCGCCGGACGTCCGCCTTCGGGTGTCGAGACCCAGGTGGTGGCCACCAAGCCCAACGAGCTCGTGGTCGCGGCAGCGCCGTCGGTCGCCGAGGCGTTCGACTGGGCGACGACCCCGTGGCTGCTGCGCGAGCAGGGTTCCGGCATCCGGGCCACCGTCGAGGCATACCTGAAGGCCGAAGACGTCGCGCCGCCCCGCCTGGTGCTGGGCTCCAACGGGGCAGTGGTGGCCGGCGCGGTGGCCGAGCTCGGTTGCACGTTGATCTCCCGGGACGCCATCGCAGACCTGGTGGCTGACGGGCGGCTGGTTGAGGTGCCCACTCCGGGCACCCCGATGCGGCGACCGTGGCACGCGGTCATCGGTGCCTATTCCGGTGCTGCCACCTGGCTATTCGTCCGGCACCTGCGGGCCTCCGGCTGGCGACCACACGGCCCCAGGCCCTCCGGGCCCACTGCGGCGTCCTCGGGGGCGTCGCTCGGGGCGTCGCGGACCCCCCCACCCGCTCCACCCAGTGGGGGAGGCATGTCACGCCGGTCTCGGTCTAAGGTCGATAGTGGCGTGGACCGGTCCGCCCCAGTGACGGGCCACCTAGAGGTCCCAGCGGAGGGAGAGTCATGATCGAGGCGCTGCACGCGACTGCTCAGGCGATGGTAAGCCGGCCGCGCGGCATCCTTGCGGCCGACGAGAGCATTGGCACTATGTCGTCCCGGCTGGAGAAAGCAGGGGTCCCTGCCACCGCAGAGAATCGACGGGCTTACCGCGAGATGCTCGTGACCACCCCGGAGCTGCACCGCGGGATCAGCGGAGTGATCCTGTCCGACGAGACCTTCAACCAGAAGCTCGACGACGGGAATACCTTCCCGCTAGCGATCCACGCGCTGGACATCCTGCCTGGAATCAAGGTCGACACCGGTGCGAAGCCGCTGGCCGGGTCTCCGGACGAGAAGGTCACCGAAGGTCTCGACGGGCTCCGGGAGCGGCTGGCCGACTACGCAGCGCGTGGTGCCCGGTTCGCCAAGTGGCGCGCCGTGATCACTATCGGTGAAGGAAGGCCGTCCGTTCGCGCGCTGCGAGCCAACGCTCACGCGCTGGCGCGCTACGCCGCGCTGTGCCAGGAAGCGGTCATCGTGCCCATCGTCGAGCCCGAGGTGCTGATGGATGGCGACCACACCATCGACCGTTGCGCCGACGCGACCACCGCCACCCTGAAGCTGCTGCTGTTCGAGCTGGAAGACGCCGGGGTCGACCTCGCCGGCACCGTGCTCAAGCCGAACATGGTCGTGCCGGGCTCGACGTCGGGTCAGCAGGCCAGCCCCGAGGAGGTCGCCGAGCGGACCGTGGCCACGCTGCTGGCAGTGCTGCCCGAGACGCTGGCCGGTGTGGCGTTCCTGTCCGGCGGTCAGTCTCCGGAGGTGGCCACCGCAAACCTGGCCGCAATGCAGCAGCACACCACTCCGTGGCCGCTGACCTTCTCCTTCGGTCGGGCATTGGTCGACCCGGCGCTGAAAGCCTGGCATGGGGATCCCGCGCTGGTTGCCGAGGGCCAGCAGGCGCTGGCCGACCGGGTCCGTCCCAACTCAGCCGCAGTGGCGCTCGTGAGTGCTTAGCGGTACAGGCCTTCCCGCAACGCCGTTGCCACCGCGGCCGCCCGATCGGTCACCGCCAGCTTGCGGTAGATGCCGCGCACATGGCTCTTGACCGTCTCCTCGCCGACCACCAGCGCGGAGGCGATGGCGCGGTTGGACGAGCCGGCCACCATCAGCGAGAGCACCTCGCTCTCTCGTTGGGTGAGGCCGAGATGCGCGCCGGGCCAGAACTCGCCAGCTTTGAGCCGGACCGCCGAGGCCCCGGCCCGGGCACCGAGAGCGGCGTCGAGCACCACCCCGCCGGCGTGCACCCGCTGCAGTTGTTCAACCAGCTCCGGACCGTCGATCCGTTTGAGCAGGTAGCCCGCCGCCCCGGCCTGCATGGCTTGGAACAGGTACTGCTCGTCGTCGTAGACGGTGAGTAGGACGACCTTGCGTCCGGGGGAGGCTTGCACGAGGTCGCGGCACAGGTCCAGCCCGCTCTCCCCGCCCAGCCGCACATCGGCGATGACGATGTCAGGATCCAACCCGGCCACCACCCGCCGTGCGGTCGTCGCATCTGAGGCCTCGCCGACCACCCGGACCTGCCCGGCGAACCGGGCGAGCATCGCCTTGAGGCCAGTGCGCACCATCTCGTGATCGTCAACCAAGACCACGCGCAGCGGCTGGCTGTCCATAAGCTGAGTGTAATCGGCTTGCTTGGCCCAGTAGGGGACTCAGTAAGGGATGCAGTCGGGGACACCGGCTGGGTGCGGCCGGATCCCCTCGCCTTTCCCTCTGGGAGGGGACGCCGCGCGGGGACTGGCTTGCTTACTGTCAGGCACCAGCGGACGCCAGGCGCGCACGGACCGGCCCGAAATCGTGGGTCGCCGCCCGCGTTCCCAGAAAGACGATGCAGAAAGAGGTGTGTCGTGCCCGATAAATTGTTGCGGATGGAGCGCGCCGGGTCCAGCAAAAAGCGGCCGGTGATGCTCGCGATCGCAGGGGACAGCGCAGCTGGCAAGACTACCCTGACCAAGGGACTGGTGGAGGCGCTGGGAGCCGACCGGATCACCTCCCTGTGCGTGGACGATTACCACCGTTACGATCGGCAGGAACGCAAGGGACTGCCATTCACCGCGCTGCACCCCGATTGCAACTACGTGCAGATCATGGAGCAGCATCTGCAGCTGCTGGCCACCGGTCAGCCGGTGCTCAAGCCGGTTTATGACCACGACACCGGCCAGCTCACCCGGCCGGAACTCATCGAGCCCACCGAGTTCGTCATCGTGGAAGGTCTGCTGCCGCTGCACACCCGGTTGACCCGGGCGTGTTTCGACATCACCGTGTACCTCGATCCACCGGAGGCAATCCGCCGCGACTGGAAGGTCAAGCGGGATACCACCAAACGCGGCTACACACCCGAGCAGGTGCTGGCCGAACTCGACAAGCGGGAACCAGAGTCTTCGGAATTCATCCGCCCGCAACGCAGCGCCGCCGACATCGTGGTCCGGTTCGGTCCCATCGAGGGGCGCGATGATCCGCCGGAGATACCGCTGTCAGCCGAGCTGACGCTCCGCTCGACGATCCGCCACCCAGACCTCACCGGCGTCTTCCGCGAGTCCGACCGGCGCGCCATGCAATTCAAACTCGTCCGCGACGAGGACGGCAGACCGGTGGATGCGCTGCACGTGCACGGATACGTGCCACGGGAGGAGAGCCGACTGCTGGAGAAGGCGATCTGGGCGGAACTCGGCACCGAGTCGGAACTGCCGTCATCGCTGGGCCAGCTCGCTGAGGGCACCCGCAGCGAGCCGCTGGCGATCACCCAGCTGCTGCTGCTCTACCACATGCTTGACGCAGTTCGCTGACCCTCAACAGCTACCGTGGAGGACGGATCACCGTCACGACACCGTCGCCCCTGGCGGTCACGTAAGCGGTACTGTCCGGACCAACCGCCACCTCGTCCGGGGCGAAACCGACGAACTTGGTGTCGATCACCGTCCCGGTCTCGGTATCGATCACGCTCAGGGTCTCGTCGCCGATGTTGACCACAAAGGCGCGGCGGCTGCTGCGGTCGACCGCCAGCCCGCGCGGGTTGATTCCAACGGGAATGGTGTCGACTTGCAGGAGTGCGTTATAGAGATCCAAGCCGAGCTGGGTCGGTAGGGTGATCACGCTCACGGTGTGGTCGCCGAAGTTGGTCACATAAGCGTGGCGGCCGTCGGGGTCGATCGCCACTTTTTGTGGGGCGCGGCCGACGATGATGGTGCGGGCCACCCTCTGCTCCTTGATATCGATCACGGTTACCGTGTTGCTGGCGCTGTTGGTCACGTAGGCGAACTCGCCTCTGGGGTCGATGGCGACCCCGTCCGGACCGGCACCGACGGGCACGACACCGACCACCTCGAGTGTCTTGCTGTTGATCACGCTTACCGAGTTGGCGTAGAAGTTGGTCACCAGGGCGTAATGGTCGCGGGGGAAGACCGCCACGGCGGTCGGGTTCGTGCCGACAGCAACGTTGCGGATCAACTTCCCGTTCGCGGTGTCGATCACGCTCACCGAGTTCTCGAGGTAGTTGGTCACGAAGGCGTGCCTGCTGTCGGGGTCAACCGCCACATTGCGCGGGCCCGCGCCGACACCAATCGAACCGATCACCTTCTCGGCGGCTGTGTCGATCACCCGTACGGAGTTGTGGGAGTAGCTGGCCACGTAGGCGTGCTTGTTGTCGAAGTCAACCGCCAGCCCTCGCGGATCGCCGCCGACGGTCACGGTGGGGTTCGGGTTGGGCTGGGCCGCGGCCGGGCTGATCCCGCCGACCGCAGTAGCAACCGTGGCGGCCGCCAACACCGGTATCAACATCCCAGCCCACCGCCGGGATCCGACCCGAACCCGGCTGGCTGGTCTGACTTTCCGATGCTTCGCTGCCGATCGGATGGTCATGCCGCTCTCCCCTTGATCGCCAATGCACACGGCTACGCCACATGGAGTAACGACAGTCTTCCGCTCACGGTTCGGGTCGTCGCGCGGTGCCGCCAGCGCAGGTCACCCCGACCCGCGCGGGATCAACCGTCAAGCGCGTAGCCGGCGCCGCGCACTGTGCGGATCCGGTCGGCGCCCAGCTTGCGTCGCAGGTAACCGACGTAGACCGCCACCACGCTGGACGATTTCGGCTGACCCCAGACCGCTGCGGCGAGCCGGTCCTGCGACACCAGCTGGCCCGGCTGATCAGCCAACGCGACCAGCAGGGCGTATTCGGTGGGTGACAGCGTCACCAGCCGGCCTGCGACGCTGACCAGCCCGAGGGCGGTGTCGACCATGACCACCCCGGCGCGCAGCACGGCCCGCTCCGCGGACAGCTGGTCGTGAACCCGCAGCCGCAGCCGGCTGACCAACTCCTCCACCGGGAACGGGGTGGTCAGGTAGTCGTCCAGACCGCCCCGCAGCATCGACACGACCTGCTCCCGTTGCTCGCGGGAAGTCAGGGCGATGACCGGCAGCTGCGGGGCGACCCTGCGCAGCTCATCGAGGAAGGTCCGGGGATCCGGGCCGGCCAGCGAGACGTCGAGCACGATCGCGGCGAGGGTGTGGGCGCGGACCGCTTCCAGCACCTCCGGAACGGCGTCCAGGATCCGGGTCTTGAACCCCATGGACCGTAACGCCTGAAGCACCCGGCTCGTTGTGTGATGCAAAGGCACCATGAGCAGAACTGGGTGCCGGAGGACCGTCGGACTCTGAACGGGCTGCATCGGCGACAAGAGTTCCGCGCCGTGCGGTGTTGGACAATCGCTGAGCGGCAAGATTACCCGGGCGGTCCAACGTGTCACGGATTGTCGTTGAGTGCATGCTCCGGCAATCGGACTAGTCCGTGGGCCGTTCGGAGTAATCGGCGTGCGCTCGTCGCGCCGCACGGCTGGATGGGCGACAACGGGCCGGTAACACTCTCATGTTGGTTTGGCGGGACGTCCCTTCTCCCTACGGTCTCGCGGCATGCGATGGCAGCTGGAGCGAACGCTGTGGGGCGCGGCCTTTTTGGCTGTGCTGTTGGCGCCGGTGTTGCTGGGTCTGCGCACCGGTGGTGGGTCGTCGCTGCTGTCGGAGCTGTCGGTG
>JBOHFU010000142.1:0-8013 GCA_050699675.1 Pseudonocardiaceae bacterium | reverse complement strand
GGGTGGTCACCGACGAGCGGATCGCGTCCTACTTCAAGCACCACGGCCACCGCACCGCCATCTCGCAGCGCGCCCTGCAGGCGCACGCCGACCCGCTGCTCGGCTACACCGAACTGGACGGGGTGGGTTACGTGGTCTCCGAGCTGTCCCCGTACGTCACCGACCTGGACTGGACCGAGCTGACCGAGCCGGACGAGATCGCGCCGGTGCTGGACTACCTCGGCCGGGCCACCGCGAAGGTGCACTGCGTTTCGGACTCCGACTCCGACCACACCCTGGTGCCGTTCCAGACCGAGAACGCGATTGTCGCGGTGATCGGCGACCGGGAGGCTGAGTTCGTCGACTGGTTGACCACATTCGCCCGGGAGTACGCGGCCGTGGTCCGTGACGATCACCGGCGGTTCGTCGAGGCGTTCCGCAACGACGAGATTCGTGGTGTGCGCTCCACCAGACGGGAATGAGCCGGCGATCAGCCCAGCACCTTGGCGACTGCGGTGACGGTCCGGTCCAGTCCGTAGGGAATGGACAGCGGTGACGGGAAGCCTGTCGCCAACGCCACCGGGAGGCCCAACACAAGGTAATTGCCGCTCTGCACCGCGTCCAACCGCTGGAATATCGGGTTGGCCTCGATCAGAGCCCGGTCATCGTCGGTTACGTAGTTAACGAACATGACGTCCGCGTCCAGCACGCCGAGGTTCTCCAGGCTCACGTTGGCTCGTCCTGGATTACCGGATTGCGGCAGCGCAGCTACCTCGGGCGAGATCCTCAGGCCCAGCTGTTCGAGGAACGTCACTGCCGCATCTCCCTGGAGCACCGTCTCGATCAGCCCGCCGGACACGGCGCTGACGCTGAAGGTCTTGCCTGCGAAAGCCGGGTGGTCTTGTGCTGCCTGCTTGATCTTGTCTTCGGTGTCGGCGATGATCTTCTGGGCCTGCTCATCACGTCCCAGCGCCTTGCCGATGTGGGTGGTCCTCTGTTGCCAGGTCTCGCTGTCCACACTGCCGACATAGGACAAAGTCGGAGCGATCTCGGCGAGGCGGGCGTAGTTATCGGTCAGCTCATAGCTGTCGGTGGCCAGGATCAGGTCTGGGCGCAGGCCTGCGATCTTCTCGAAGGGCAGCCCGTTGTCGATGTTCAGCAGTTCCGGCTTGCGGTCGGGCAGTTCCGCCTCCACCCACGGTGCGATGAGGCTGGGGAACAAGGCATTCTCGACCATGGCGATCGGCGTGACGCCGAGAGCCAACGCGGTGTCGGTGTCGCGTTGGAAGCCCACGGCGATCACTCGCTGCGGCTCCGCCGGGATGGTCGCGGTGCCTTCCTTGCCCGTGAGGGTGACCGGGAAGCCGGTAGAGCCGGCAGCAGGCGGGGTCTCAGTGCTCGAGCCGTTACCGCCACAGGCGGCCAAGCTCAGAGCGGCGGTGCCGGCCAGGAACAACCGCCGGCTCAGCGGCGAGCCGAGCCGGTCGCTGGCCGCCAGGCTAGCCAGATCATCCATGGTGTAGTCGATACAAGTCGTCACAGTTGCACTCCACACGGCCAGCAGTCGAGGCGAGAGTAAGTGAGTTTAGGTTCACCTAACTACACTTTCGTGTCAAGTTTCGATATCAAAATGTAGTATCCGGACCAATGTGCTAGGCCAAATTGACGAACTGACTCGTCCTTTTAGGGTCACAGCTGCCTCCACTCCTACTTGCTGTAGCGAAGGCTGATCTATTAGCCGGTGTAGAGCGTGCGCACGACGTCCTCTATGGATGGTTCGACCACGAACAGGTCGCGCACCGCGACCCGGGCGACCACCGCGGCGATCAGCTCGGCGGCGCTGGTCTGCTCGGCCGAGAAGGCCAGCTGCTGGCGCAGCCCGTTGGCCTCGACCGTGACGTCGAGCACGCCGGGCAGCTCGTCCAGCGTGCCGTCCACCAGCACCCGCCCGTGGTCGATCACCACCAGCCGCCGGCGCAGGCGCTCGACGTCGGGCAGGTCGTGCGTGGTGAGCAGCAGCGTGACCCCGTCGACGGCGTTGGCGCGGGCCAGGAACACCCGCAGCCGCTCCTTGCTGATCAGGTCCAGGCCCACCGTCGGCTCGTCCAGCACCAGCAGTTTCGGTGAGTGCAGCAGCGCCGCGGTGACCTCGCCCCGCATTCGCTGGCCCAGCGAGAGCTGCCGCACCGGGGTGGCCAGGAACGGTGCCAGCTCCAGCAGCTCGATGCACTCGGCGAGACGCCGGGCATGGTTGGCTTCGGGCACCCGGTGGATCGTTCGCAGCAGCGCGAAGCTCTCGGCCAGCGGCAGGTCCCACCACAGCTGGCTGCGTTGCCCGAACACCACGCCGATCCGCCTGGCCAGCTCACGCCGTTGCCGGACGGGATCCAGCCCGCACACCAGGACCCGGCCCCCGGTGGGCACCAGGATCCCGGTCAGCATCTTGATCGTTGTCGACTTGCCGGCGCCGTTGGGTCCGAGCAGCCCGACCGCCTCGCCGGGCGCGACGGCCAGCGTCACCCCGTCTACGGCTGTCAGCCGAACCCCGCGCTTGCGCCGGAACTCCCGGCGCAGCCCGTCCAGCTCGATCAGCGCCTTCATGACCCGGTGCCGACGTAGTGGCGCAGGCCGGCCCGCCAGACCAGGGCGGCAACGCTGGCCGCGAGTACCGCGACCAGCGGCGCGCTGTACTGCAACACCGGTGCCAGCCCGAGTGGGTCGGGCTGGCCGAGGATCGCCAGCGCCGGGTAGTAGGCGACGAACGCCCCGGGCACCGCGAACGCCATCAGCCGCAGCAGCCATCCGGAGAAGATCGACACCGGGTAGGAGGTGAACATCCCGGAGCCATAGGTCACGGCGGAGGTCCTGGTGATCCCGGAGTACGCTTTCGGCGCTGGCGTCGATGGTGCGGAGCTTCGTTTGTCCGATGAGCACACCGAGTACGGCTGGTTCGGTTTCGATGAGGCGGGCAAGGCGGTGCGGTGGGATTCCAACCGCACGGCGTTGTGGGAACTGAATCACCGGCTGCGTCACTGGCCGCATGCGTGATCGGCTGATCCTGCCAGGTCCGCAATGATGGCGCGCAGAGCTGCGGTATGCCAGCGTCGGCACTGAGTTCAGGCGGACGCTGCCGGCGACCCCGTCGGGCATGCCTGCAAGCAGGCGGAGACGGTCAGCGCTGGGTCGCGGCCGGGCTTGACCACGCCGGTTGGCCATCCCCAGAACACCTCCTCGGTGTTGTCGCGATGGCATACGAGCAGCACTTGCCCGGCGCGCATCACCACGGCCAGCGACACAGACAGGAGTTGCCCGCTGCTGGCCCCGGAGACAGTGCTGGCCGAGTAGCCGCAGCGTCGGCGAGCAGGCTGCCAGCCACCTCTGCATATGCTCACACTGGATCAGGGGTGAGCATGTCGGCGTAGCCTTCGGCGAGGTCTGGGGTGAGTTCGGCGCAGATTCCCTCCGCGATCAGCGCGTCGGCCAGGGCTGCGGTGTCGATTCCGGTCGTTGTGGTGATCTCGTGGATGCTGGCTGGTTGTCCGCTCAGCAACGGGCGTAGCGCGGGTAGGGCGTCGGCCGGGACGGTGATCTTCTTGCCCGCCGCCAGGATGACGGCTTTCCCGTCGCGGGTTTGCAGCTGTGGGGGAAAGTCGGTCACGCAGGCCACCGCGTCTGGAGGGCCGAAGACGCCGAAGGTCGCCACCTGCCTGATGCTGGTGCGCTCGCACTTGCGGGTGGTGAGGTAGTCGACGGGGCAGTGAGTCTGGACCAGCCGGAAGGCTGCCGCGGTGAGTTCCCGATGCTGGGCGTCCTGGTCTTGTGGGGCGCTGTGCAGGTCGAGGTCGTGGCGGAACAGCTCGTCGGCGCGGGCCTGGTCGGCTACCCATGCCAGCCAGTCGACGCCGGTGCGCCTGGTGAGCCCGAAGGTGGCGTGCAGGCTGAACCCGCTGCCTTTGCCGGTCCTTGTGGCCTGGTGCCACCAGCCGCGTGGGATGTGCAGGACGTCGCCCGCGCGCATGGTGCCTGACCACACGAGTTCGGTGCTGGGTTCCAGATTCGGAGCGACGTCGCGTTCCATGGGTGCGGGCCGGGAGGGTCCGCGCACCTCCCAGCTCTTCTCGCCAGCGAGCTGGACGCAGATCACATCGTGGGAATCCCAGTGCAGGCCCCAGCCGCTCGCGTCGTGGGTGGTGAGGTAGGTGTTGACGCGGGTGGTCTCGCCGGCCCACCAGCTCAGGGCGCGGCAGGCGATTTCCAGGGTGGCGTCCAGCGGGCCGACGTCATCGAGGACCAGGGTGGCGCCCTCCTGTAACAGGTAGCCCAGCCGGCGCATGTCCGCGACCTCGATGCGCTGACCCCGGCCTGTTGTGGTGGCGGTCAGATAGGCGGTGGGGTGCAGGTCTTTGCCGTGTTGCAGGCAGCGCAGCTGTGGGTGGGTGAGACTGCGGCGCAGGATGAGGCCGAGCAGCTTGCGCGGGCTGAGCAGCCGGTCGCAGAGGCTGGGGTCGGGCATGTGCCCGAAACCGAACTCGGCGCCTAAGTGCTGGGGGCCGGCCCAGCCGAGGGTCTTCTCGATGTGCTGGACAAGCCGATGGTCCATAGATTTCCCCTTCCTCGTATCCGGAGCGGCGGGACCGTGGCGGGCCGATGGTGGCGGGCCCGCCACGGCGTTGATCACCACCTCGTCGGTGCCGGGCGGCTTAGCCGTCCTTGTTCTCGCCGGAGTCACCGGTCGGGCCGTCGCCGTCGACGGCATTACGGCTGCGGACAGTCGTCAGCTCCTCGACGGTGATGTCCAGTTCCGTGTGCTCGCCCATCTGGTCACCTCCTCTCCTTGGCTATCGGAGGTCTTTGACGAGCTGGTCGGCGGCTGCTCTGGCCGGCTCGGCGAGGTTGCGGGCGTCGGCGCGCTTGTTGGCCATGCGCAGGATGTTGCTGCAGACCCATAGCCGCGCGATCTTTCCGGAGCGGCAGTCGAGGTCGTCGCGGAACTCGGCGTGCACTCGGTCGGCGGTATCGGGGACGGCCAGGGCGCTGCCCCACAGGCAGGCCGCATCGTTGCCCCGGGGTGCCAGTCCCCAGTCGGCCCAGTCCAGCAGGTAGAGGACCGGGGCGGTGATGTTGCCCCAGTGCAGGTCGCCGTGGGAGGTTGCCCACTCGGTGACGGTGGTGTCCACTGCGCCGCCGAGCACCTGGCTGACCCGCCGGGTGATCAGCTCCTGCCGGCCGGACACCCGCAATGTCCGGAAGCCCGCCAGCGCCGCCAGGGTGGCGCGCAACTCGGCCCACCAGGTGTCGGACAGGTCAGGTGGGGCGGTGAGCATGGTGCCGGTCACCGCTACCACGGGCTCGGTGACCAGCTCCATCTCCTGTGCCCGCCAGACCCGTTCGCGACTGGTGTCGGCCCAGGTGGCCGACTGCAACCAGGCAGGCTTGGGGATGCCGGGTATCACCGAGGCTGCCTCCGCGCCGACCCAGGACTGCGGCTGGATTACCGATGACGGCCGGGAGTCCACGCGCACCCACGTACCCCGGTCGCTGCGGTACCCGACCGACTCCGCCCATGCCCCGGTCCTTGTGGATGAGCGATCCAACCGGACGTCCAGCCGGCGCTCGACCTGGGCGATCACGTCACCTGGTAGCTGCACTGCGGTGTCCCTCCTCCTTCGATCGATAATAGCCTTGTTTAAGCCGTTCATGCAAGGCTATATTCAGAGTTGAACGAGGTTGTGATTGCCGCAAAGAGCGGGGTCAGCCACTATGGCGGCAGCTCAACCAGGACTAAGCCGAGGGAGCTGCTGCGATGAAGCTGACACTGTTAGCAAAGGACGAGAGTTCAGGAAGGGATGGCTGCCAGGCGGTCTACCTCACCGAGGACGGCCGGTTCGGCGTCCAGGGCGACGTGGTCGACGACGACACGCACGCCGCTCTGGAGAACCTGCTGCCCGGTGAGGGCGGGGTGTTCATCAAACCCGAGATCGTCATCGAGGCAGTGCGCCGCTACCAGGAGAGGCTGGCGTAGCCATCGAGATGCTGCCCGGGGTGGCGGACCTGCGGGACCGGCTCGCCACCTTCCGGTACTCGGTGTTCCGCCTGGAGACCCTGCAGGTTTATGCCGGCTCCAGTGAGGATCCGGCACGGGCCGCGTTCCAACGCGGTGACCCCACACCGCCGCCGGACCCACATCAGGACCAGTGGGTCACGATGCTGCGCGCACACCGTGACGCGGGGCGCACCCAGCAGCGAGTACACGTCATCCGCGAACCCGTATCCGACTATCTCGCGTTCGAACTGACCTGGGAGTACGGTCCGCACGCGGCGGCCGGGGAGGACATCCGCATCATCCCCATCACCGGCACCTGGCCCCTCGACGTGCCGGAGCGGGACTTCTGGCTGGTCGACTCCCGGCACCTGTTCCACCTGCGCTACACCGACACCGGCGCATGGCTGGGCGCTGTCCACATCACCGATCCGGCAATGGTCGCGCAGGCGTGCTTCGCGCGAGACGCCGCGCTGCACCAGGCGACACCGTGGGTCGACTACCTGGCTGCCCACCCGACCCTGCTGCAGCGGGTACCGAAAGGCGCGTGACCATGCCGCCGAAGGTCAGCCCGCAACGCGCCCGCCTCGGCGCGAAGTTGCGGGAACTACGCGCCACCACATTCCGCTCCGGATCCGCGATGGCCGAACACCTCGGGTGGCAGCAGACCCGCGTCAACAAGCTTGAGCACGGCTACCAGCTACCCAGCCCAGAGGACCTAGACGCGTGGGTGGCGGCGGTCGACGCCGGCCCGCACGTTCGGGTCGAACTCGGTGACCTGCTCACCCACGCTCGCATCCACTACAGCTCGTGGTCCGAGGTGTACCGCTGCGGTGGTATCGCAGATCGTCAAGCCGAGATCGGTGCGGCCGAAGCCGGCGCGGCGCTGCTCCGCGGGTATCAGCCGTCGCTGATTCCCGGCATTGTGCAGACCGTCCCGTACGCCCGGGAGCTACTCACCATTCCCGGGGGGCCCGTCCTCACCGGCGCCACACCGGAGCGCATCGAGGAGCTGATCGCGGAACGGGTCAAACGGCAGGAACTGCTGTATCAGCCCGGCCAGCACATGCAGATCGTGCTCGGGGAGGCGGCGCTCACCGTGCATTTCGGGGCCGTGCACACCCTGCTAGGGCAATTGGACCGGCTGATGACCCTCGCCGGGCTTCCGTCACTCGATCTTCGGGTACTGCCCCGGGCAGTGGCGTCTCCGGTCATGCCGTTGTCCGGGTTCTGGCTTGACGAGAATGCCGTGTACCTCGAGACGCTCACTGGGGAGCAGCAATTCACCGGACTGGATGACATCGCCGTTTACGGCAAAGCGTTCGAGCTGCTCCACGGCATTGCACTGGCCGGCCAGGATGCCGTGGCCTTGATCCACCGCGTTGCTGCTGAGCTGAGAGCCTGACGGTTCTCCCGTCAGGGCTCCGTGTAGAGGTGCGCACGACGTCCTCGATGGGCCAGCTGAGAGCCCGGGAAGCGGTACCCCCGGCCAGGTCCGTTGGCCGGGGGTACCGCTGGATCAGCGGGTCATTGACCTGATCATGTTCAGGAATGCGCCTGCCGCTTCCTTGCTGACCACCAGCGCCCCGGAGAGCAAGAAATTGCGGCCCCGTCCCGGGTGGTCACCGACGAGCAGATCGCGTCCTACTTCACGCATCACGGCCACCGCACCGCCATCTCGCAGCGCGCCCTGCAGGCCCACGCCGACCCGCTGCTGGGGTACACCGAACTGGACGGGGTGGGCTACGTGGTCTCGGAGCTGTCCCCGTATGTCACCGATCTGGACTGGACCGAGCTGACCGAGCCGGCCGAGATCGCGCCGGTGCTGGACTACCTGGGCCGGGCCACCGCGAAGGTGCACTGCGTTTCGGACTCCGACTCCGACCACACCCTGGTGCCGTTCCAGACCGAGAACGCGATCACCGCGGTGATCGGCGACCGGGAGGCCGAGTTCGTCGACTGGTTGACCACTTTTGCCCGGGAGTACGCGGCGG
>JBOHFU010000141.1:0-8038 GCA_050699675.1 Pseudonocardiaceae bacterium | reverse complement strand
GATGTCGACGATGTAGGCGATCCCGCCGACCAGCGCGAACTTCACCAGCTCGCGGTGGCGAACCGCGATACCGCGGTAAGGCTGCGGAATCCGGACAAGCACGGCATCGACCAGGGACACGGCCGCAGTGTACGTACCGTAGGGAGACGACCCGCGCGCCCAGCCAATGCTCGTCACTGGTCAGCGCAGGTGTCCGCGCAGCTCGTCGTGCAGGCGCTGCTTCCAGTCCTCACCGGCGCCGATTCCGCTGCGAAGGTCGTGGGCAAGGAAGGGCTCGTGAGTCGTGCGTGCGGCAGATGCGGACGAACAAGTCGTGGAAGCCGGCAATTCCGCCGAACAGGCCACCGATCGCTACTACCTGGATCTGCTCCAGCCCGTCTGCGACGGGGTACTTCACCGGCGGAAGGTTGGCCCGCGCGTTTGCGAAAGCTTCGTCGAAACTGAGGTTACTCGAAAATCCGGTGGCCTGGTCAGCGCCGGCAGGGCATGGCCGGTCGGCATCTCCGCTGATAGCTCGTGCGTACCCGGCAAGCTCCTCGCCGCACTCCTCGATGTCAACCTGGTCAGTGCCATCGGCGTGATGAACCGTCACCGCCGGCTGATCTGCGGGGAAGCGGACCGTTTCGGCGTAGCGGTAGGGGGTGATGACCTGGGGCCAGATACCCGGTCGCGGGCAGCGCAGCAGGTTGAACTGCTGAGGAAAGATCCGCAACGGACTAAGGGCGATGTCGACGTTGAAACCGGGCGTGGGCAGCTCGCCCTCGGCGATGATCAACACGTAGTCGTGAGCACGAAAGGCGCGGATCAGGGTCCGCTGGGCGAGTTCACAGGTCACCGTCATAGCTCCCCTCACAGGTGAACGGCTTGGCCTGCTCTTATAGAGATGCCACGAGAGCCTGGTGATACATCAACACCGGTCGGTTCCCCAGGCGCGGTTCCAACTGCATGCACACCAAACGGCCGTGACCGTGAGCTGGTGGTTTCGGCTCGGGTGCTGGTCGCGATGGGACGCGGCGGCCAGGGCGGTGCGATGTGAGCCGGCAGTTGTGGGTGCGTCGAGCGTGCGCCCTGGTAGTGGCCATTGTCGCTGCCTACGCGCGTCATATGGGCACCAGCGGCAGCGCTGGCCGGTGGGGCTGACCCGGCGAGCGCGGTGCTGTGGCCGTTGTCGGTCGACGGGCTGGTGATCCTGGCCAACATCGGCCTGCTGACCACCCGCCCAGACGCGACGGCACGAGCGCGGTGGTCGGTGCGGGTGGCGTTCCTGCGTCGGGCCTGGCCACGGTGGGTACGGCTGGTGTGACGCAGCAGCGCCGACAACGGCGACTCGGCGGCCCGTCCGGCACGGTGACGGCGTGAGACGTCTCATGATGGGAAGCGATTGATGACGATGCCGTACGGCCATCCCGGCCCGCTGCGCCGGCTGATCGGCATTGAGCTGTGCCCGTTACCGCAACCTCGCCAAGCTCTCGCTCACCGAGGCCAGCACGTTGACCGCCATCAGCAAGGCCAAACTTGGATACCTCGAAACCGGGCGGCAGGTCCAAGCCTCCGACGACATCGCACATGTGCTCTCGGCCTACGGCGCCGCGCAACGCGACATCGACCGGCTCACCTCCCTAACCGGCCAAGCCGCCGAAGCCACCTGGTGGGCACCCTGGGCGCAGGTTGTGCCGGACTGGTTCAAGACCTTGGACTGGCGAGGGAAAACGTCTCGGCGGGTTCTCCGTTTCCACGGTCAACGGCATGTGTGAGTAGTTCGGATTTCCAGCCACCCCCAGGCCACAGCATCCGCACCTGCGATTCGTACCGCGCGACGGCGCGCCATTTCCTCGCCCAGGATTCCGTTGATGCCTGTCGCGGTTGGTAGGGCTCGCCGAGTGGCGCCGGTCGCCCGACTCCGTAGGGAAGGTCCTCCCACAGCAACATCGGCAGGTCCGCCTCAGTGGCGACGGTACGGACAGCCGCACGGGTGAGGAGGTGGTCGACGTGGCCGCCGATCGCAGCACAGGTCAGCACCAGCTCAGGAGCAAGATTAGAGAGGAGCCGGCGCACCTCATCGGTGAGCGCTGCGTGCAGCCGAGGGTCGATGCGTTGCTCGTCGAACATGGCCCGGTGGTGGCGGCACAGCCAGCCACCATCGACAGTTCGTCGGAAAACGGCGTCCAAGAACTCCAGATGGTGTGGATGAGCGCCACCCAGCTCGTTCATCGCGGCCCTGTCCTCGTCGATTCGCTGGGCGACGCCGGTCCCATCCGGGGGAAGTCCGCAGTTGGCGTGGAATCGGTGCGCCACTGGTGAGAGTGGCTCGCGGGGTGCTCCCGCAAACAGGGTGCTGACGTGGACCTCTGCACCGGCGGCGAGATAGTCCGCGAGCGTGGCGCCGGCCGAGAGCACGGCATCGTCGAGATGCGGCGAGATGGCAAGCGCGCGGCGGGGCGACCTCATCGGCGGCGGTCGGCGACGCATGTCCTGGCCGCGATCTCGTAAGACTCGCCAACACGCTCGCACATCGCCTTAATGGTGTATCGCTGCTGGTAGCGGGACCGTGCGCGCACGGCTAGTCGGCTGGCGTGTCTCGGATCGTCGAGCAGTTGCGCGATGGCCCGCGCCAAAAGGTGATCATCGCCGGGTGGTACCAACTCGCCGCATCGCCCGCGGTCGACGACCTCGGCGATATCGCCGACATCAGTCGCAACGACCGGTACCTGGTGAGCCATCGCTTCGATGACGCTGCGCGGCGTGCCTTCGGTGTCTGAGGGCTGCGCCAGGACGTCAATGGCGACCAGCGCGAGGGTGACGTCGCGGAGGAGGCCGGTGAAGGTCACACGTCCCTGCAGCCCGGCGAGTTTGGCGCTGGCTTCCAGATGCGGGCGCTGCTCACCTCCGCCGACAATGAGCAGGTGGATATCGGGGTGTGTTGGGAGCAGTCGGCTCGCAGCAGCCAGAAGTAGGTCGATCCGTTTCTCGGGCGAGAGCCTCCCGACGGTACCGACGACCGTGGCATTCATCGGGACGCCGAGCGACGTTCGTGCAGTGCCTCGGTCTGCCCTGATCGCTTCCAGCCGTCGAGAATCGGGCATCGGTACGCCGTTGTGGATGACCATCGTCATACCGCGATCGCCGTCGAGTCGGCGCCCGTGCCGCGCTGCGCTGGCGATCCGCACATGCGCCGATCTGCCGCAGTATCGGTCGAGCTGGGATTGCAGTCGGAGCCGAGGGCTGGTCTCGATCCAGCCGTGGGCGGTCACAACGAAAGCGAGCTGGCTCCAGCGTCGTGAAGCGATACGCATCGCCGCCACCAGGTAGTTTGCCTCGTAGCCGTGTGCGTGAACGAGCGTGATCCCACGCCGTGCCGGCAACCCGTGGTAGTGATCAACCCGCAACAGCGAAGGGGCGAAGGTCTCAAGTTGAGCCTCGCCCAGCCGCTCCCGGTAATCGCCCGATGCTCTGGGAGCGAGAATCACAGGGATGGCGGAGCCAGCGTGCCGTTGGGCGACGGCGAGATCCAGAACATGCAGGTCCGCTCCGCCGACCGCGCCCTCCCGCTGAGGCACGATCACGTGCAGCACCCGTGGAGGCCCGCAGCGGGCTTGGGGTGCCGTCACGCTCGAGCGCCGGTTGCGCGTGTGGCGACGCCCGATGCCACGTCATACCAGGCGTTCGCTAGGACGTCGGCCGCGCTGTCCCACGATGTCAGCCGTCGCGAAGTGTCGGCTGCCCGAGCCCGCTGTCGGGCGCGTTCGCACGGCGAGCTCAATAGGCGGACGGAGGCATCGACGACGCTTGCCGGATCTGCGCACTCGACGATCGCGCCGTCCGCCAACTCGCGCAGTCCCTGCAGGGCAATTGGCGTGGCGACAACCGCGCAACCACGGGTGAGAGCTTCAAGGATCTTCACCTTGATGCCCCCGCCTACCGTCAGAGGACAAACAACGACCTCGGCAGCGTCGAGCCAAGGGCCAACGTCGGGCACCCAGCCGGTCACGGTGAGCCGCGGCTCGACCCGTGCTGCCTCGATAAGCCACCTGGGCGGGTCGGACCCGACGATCGTGAGCGTCGCATCGGGGCAGCGATGCAAGACGGCCGGGAGCACTTCGGCGACGAGCAACCTTGCGGCGTCGAGATTCGGTCCGTAGCCGAAGGCTGCGACGAACAGCAGGCGGGCGGCCATGCGCTGCGCCCGACTGATGGGAGTCCCATCCACCCGCAGATGGTCCGACCCGTTCGGCAGGAGCCTCACATCGGTGTCTGGCGCCGAGGCCCTGATCACGGCGCCGTCTTCCGCCGTCAGCGCACCAACCGTCTGCACGCTGCGCCACGCCCACACCTCGTCACGGCGTGTCCGGGCGCTTTCCCTGATCAGGCCAGCCCGCTCACGGCGTGAACGGCTCAAGTCCGCGCGCTGATAGAACAGCGCCGACTCGATGTTGTGTTCCACCAGGAGCGCCGTCGGTCGTGCTTGTTCGGGCACGAGTCGCAGCAGGTAGTGGCCCTCAACGTGGACGATCAGCGATGATGACTGCTGTAGCCGGTGGCTGAGGTAGTCGCGTGCCGCAGGCGAACTGTGGCGGCGGGTGAGCGGACCTGCGCCTGTCGTCCTGGACGAGCGCGCGGCGAAGACCCGGCCGCGCATCCCATGGCTGGCTGCCTCGTGGAGGTGCCGGCTGTCGAGCTCGGGAACCTTCGACACTGCCACGACCTCGATGTCGAAACGTTCGGCCAGCCGGCTGAGCAACTGACTTTCGCGAACACGTCCTCCGTTGCGAGCCGGCCAGGGCAGGTGGTGGGTCACGTACACCACGGCCGGACGGGCGTAGGGCGGCATCCACAGCAGAGTAACTGGCTGGCCGCGCCGGTTCTCGCGTTTCGGCAAGGAGGTGGCATGAGTTGACCTAGGCTCTGTTCGTGGCGCTACCGAGGTTCCCAGACCCGCATCCAGAGAACCTGGCGGCCGCGCTCGCGCGGATCGATCCCGGCGATCTGGTGGTGGATGTTGGGGGTTGGTGGAAGCCGCTCAATCGAGCGGACCACGTGATCGACCTGCTGCCCTACGAGACGCGGGCTGGCGGCGGTCGGCTCGGACCCGGCCTCGAGCGCTACACCGCTGAGACCTGGCACCAGTTCGACATCTGCGAGACGCCCTGGCCATTTTCCGATCATGTTTTTGACTTCGCCTACTGCGGGCAGACGCTGGAAGACATCCGAGACCCGATCGCCGTCTGCAAGGAACTGAGTCGAGTCGCTCGGCGCGGCTACGTGGAGGTGCCGTCAGCCTGGATCGAGTGCACATTCGACGTGGACGTAGGACCGTTGACGGCACGTTATCCGGGCTATGAGAAGCACCGCTGGATCGTGCTGCACGATGACGAGGAGTTGCTCTTCATCCCGAAGCAGGTCTGGCTATGTCTCGTGCAGTTCGTGCCGCCAGAAGCGTCCCGGGCCTGGCGGAGTGACCAGCGGATCTGGACTACAGCAGCACATTGGCAGGACGCCATCCGAGCCCGCGAACTGTCATTCTCGGGGCAAGAAGAGATCATCCCAATGCTGCGGGACTACTTCGATCGGTTCGACTACAGCCCGTACCTGCCCAAGGGATGACCCGAGCAGTGACTGTTGTCAACAACGGCCCAAAACTGACCCCCTGACAACGGGTGAAAACTGACCCCCTGGTGGGGGTTGCGGTGTCGGGGTGGGGGGCGGTGCTGGGCCGCGCGAGTGTGCGGGGCCGCCCCTCCACCGTCAAGGGTGCTGCGCATCGCTGGCGCGACGGCCTGTCGGCCGCCCGTGACCGCGGAGCCTCTACGGCCCCTGGTGGGGCAGGATGGGCAGGCCGGGGCCTGCCCCGGTGTTCGCGCGGCCCAGCACCTTCGTCGTCGGCCGGCGGTGGCGGGGGTGTCAGGATTCGTCGGTGGCAGCGGTCGGGACGCGGCCCAGATCGCGGTCTTTGAGCCGGTAGCTGTCGCCTTTGAGGGCGATGACTTCGGCGTGGTGGACAAGTCGGTCGATCATGGCGGCGGCGACGACGTCGTCACCGAAGACCTCGCCCCAGCGGCCGAAGACCTTGTTGCTGGTGACGATCAAGCTGGCTCTCTCATACCGGGACGAGACAAGTTGGAAGAACAGGTTCGCGGCTTCGGCTTCGAAGGGGATGTAGCCGACCTCGTCGATGACCAGCAGCGGGTAGCGGCCCAGACGGATCAGTTCGGTCTGCAGCCGTCCGGTGTGGTGGGCCTCGGCGAGCCGGTCGACCCATTGCGCGGCGGTGGCGAACAACACCCGGTGACCGGCCTGGCAGGCCCGCATCGCCAGGCCGATCGCCAAATGGGTCTTGCCGGTGCCGGGTGGGCCGAGGAACACGACGTTGTCGCGGGCGGTGACGAAGTCCAGGGTGCCCAGATGCGCGATGATGTCGCGTTTGAGGCCACGGGCGTGGTCGAAGTCGAACTCCTCCAACGACTTGCGGGCCGGGAACCGGGCGGCGCGGATCCGGCCTTCCCCGCCGTGGGACTCGCGGGCCGACACCTCGCGTTGCAGACAGGCGACCAGGAACTCCTCATGGCTCCAGGACTCGGCCCGGGCCCGATCGGCCAGCCTCGACACCGACTCGCGCAGGGTCGGGGCCTTGAGCGCCCGGGTCAGGAACGCGACCTGGGCGGTCAGGTCACGGCTGGTGGCCTTGGTGGCAGGCATCAGGCCACCCCGCCATCCGCGCCATCCAGGCCCAGAGCGGTGTCGTAATCGGCCAGGCAGCGCAGCTCGACCTCGGGCTCGGGTGCGGGCCGCAGGATGGCGATCCGTTGCTGGCGCAGGGTCTTCGCGGCCGCGACGTGGACGGGGTCAGACACGGTCTGATGCCGCGCCCACAGCCGGTCGTGGTCGGCGACCACTTTGCCGTCGCACAGCACCCGGACCCTGGCCAGGTCGGCGGTGATCTCGACCCGGCGGCCGATCAGGGCGGGGTGCACCGAGTAGTCGTTGGAATCCAGCCGGATGTAGTGATCGCGGGCCAGCCGGGTTGAGGCCCGCCACCCGGTCGCCGGAGCGACCGGCGGCAGGGACAGCATCGCCGCGCGGTCGGCGGTGATCCGGTCGATCGGCGCGCACCCCAACGCCCGCCGGACCCGCCGGTTGACCGTCGCCAGCCAGCCGGCGAGCTGGGTATTGAAATCCGCCGGTGAGGTGAAGGTCCGGCCGGGTAAAAAGGAGCGCTCCAGGTAGTCATGCGCCCGCTCCAGCAGCCCCTTGGCTTCCGGGTCGGCGGGCCGGCAGACCCACACCTTGGCGCCCAACGTGCCGCGAAACGCCTGACAGTCACCGGTCAGCTCGCTGCGCCCGCCGCGCCACCGCCCGATGGCACCCTCACCGTCCCAGACCAGAACCCGCGGCACCGCACCCAACGCGGCCAGGTGACCCCACCAGCCAGCGAACAAGTCCTCGGCCGTGCGGGTCGGGATCAACACCGCCGACAACCAGCGGGAGTAGCCGGTCACCATGGTCAATACCGGCAGCTGCTTGGCCGTGCGGGTCTGCCCACAACCCACCGGCAGCTCGATGTCGGGGAACCAGAAATCATGCTGGCCGATCTCCCCGGCAACATACGCAGTACGCGACGCCGGATCCGGCGGCAGATACACCGGCCGCAGCGCCGCCACCCGATCCCGCAACACCGTCAACGACCGCTCCCACCCGATCCGCTCAGCGATCACCGTCGCCGGCATCGTCGGCCACGCCGCCAACAACTCCCGAATCCGCGGCTCGACCGCATCCACCACCGAACCCCGACCCAACCGCTCATACCGCGGCGGCCCCTCCGACGCCAACGCGCCCTTGACCGTGTTCTTCGAACACCCCACCACCCGCGCGATCACCTTGATCGGCATCCCCTCCGACCGATGCAACCGCCGGATCTCAGCCCAATCCTCCACAGCCAACACCCCCACACCCCCCTGATCGACTACCAACCAGGATCTCGCCACCAGGAAGGGGGTCAGTTTTCAACCGTTGCCAGGGGGTCAGTTTTCACGCGTCGCCGACA
>JBOHFU010000140.1:0-8066 GCA_050699675.1 Pseudonocardiaceae bacterium | reverse complement strand
CGCTGGCGACCGCCGCGGGGGTGCCGTCCCGCGAGCTGGCCTCCGATGCGATCGCCTGGCGCCACGGCGGTTGCGGCGGTCTCGCGGTGCTGCACGACACCTGGCAGCCCGACGCCGAGGCGCTCGCCGAGGGCCGGGCAGCGCTGGGTGGGCTCGGCGCGACCCGCGTGTGGCGTAACCGGATCACCTGCGGGGCGGTGCAGCTGCGGCTCGGCCAGGACGGGCAGTGGTACCGGCTGGCCCGCTCGGGCACCACCTGGGACCTCGACGCCGCACCCCACCCCGACCCCGCCGCCCTGCTGCCGGAACTCGCCTCCGAGGGGCCGTGCCGATGACCTATTGCACCAGTTGCGGTACCCCCCGAGAGTCGGGCAGCCGGTTCTGCACTGGCTGCGGTGAACAGGTGAGCTCGGCATCGTCGGCCCGACCCCGCACCCGAGGAAGGTTTGTGGTCGCCTTGACCGCATTGGCCCTGGTACTCGGCGGCGCCGGTGTCGTCACATGGGTGACACTGACCCATCGCACCGACCCTCCGGCATCCCCACGCCCGCTCCCTACACCGCCACCGGCCGACGTCTCCACCGGCGAGGCCACGGAACCAACCCCGGCGGTCAATTCCGACGGCGACGCGCTGGAGCGGCTGACCCGGCAGCTCTCACTCGACCGGCCTCAGGTACACAGTGAGCTCGCTGAGAGGTGGGTGCCACAACTGTCGTCGAAGAAATTGGGCCTCGTGACGAATAGCGTCTCCTACGGCTACCCCGAAATCCTGAATGACCACCTTGCTTTGAGATCCAGCTACAGTGCGCGGCTCGTGTGGTCCGGCGACTGGTCGACCTTCGGCCGGGGGGACTTTTACGTCACCGTGGCGCCCGTGTCGTTCAACACACCGGCGGAAGCGAATGCCTGGTGTGACCGGCAGGCCATCGACACTGACAACTGCTTCGCGAAGCGACTTTCCACCGTCGCAGGTCCCACCGGAAGCACCGTCTCACGGTGACGCACCGATCGGGACGATCACTCAGCTCGCGGTCGCCGCTGGTGGTAGTGGTGCTCGTGGTCTGCGTGGCTGCGATCATCGTGGGGGCGTGGACGATGCAGGGCGGGCCTGAATTGCCCAGATCTTCCAGTGCCGTTGCCCCGGTCGCGCCGTCAACCGAGCCAGCGCCGTCACTCGAGCCAGCGCCGCCCAGTGAGCCAGTACGGTGCGCTCAGGAGTCGGCCATCGCGCAGCTGCCGCTGCGGCGCCGGCTGGCGCAGCTGTTGATGGTCGGGGTGGATGCTCGGGGGCCGCGGGAGGCGCTCGCTGTCGTCACATCCGAGCAGGTTGGAGGCATCTTCCTGGCCGGCAACGCCACCGGCTTGCTCTCCGATGGGGCGCTGGAGCAGGTGCAGGCCGCTGCTGTGTTGCCGGTGGCGGTGGCCGTGGATGACGAGGGCGGCCGGGTGCAGCGGATCGACACCCTGGACGGTGAGCTGCCCAGCGCCCGAACCATGGCGGCGAACCTGCCCGTCCAGCAGGTCTACGAGCTCGCCGTGAAGCGCGGGAGCCAACTGCGCGCTCGCGGCGTCACCGTCGACTTCGCACCCAGCGTCGACGTCTCCAGCCAACCCGACGGTGCCGTGATCGGGAATCGGTCCTTCAGCAGGGACCCGACGATCGTGGCCCGCTACGCCGGCGCATTCGCGCGGGGCCTGCGCGACGCCGGTGTGCTGCCGGTATTCAAACACTTCCCCGGACACGGGCGAGCCACCGGTGATTCGCACCGGGGCGCCGTCAGGACACCACCGTTGACCGAGCTGCGCGAGGTCGACCTGCTGCCCTATCGACAGCTGCTCGACGGTCAGCCCGCTGCGGTGATGGTTGGCCACCTCGATGTACCCAGGCTCACCGAGCCGGGCACCCCCGCCAGCCTCAGCCCGGCGGCACTGGCACTGCTGCGTGACCAGCTTGGCTTCGACGGCCTGGTGGTCACCGACGATCTCGGTGCCATGGCGGCCGTCACCGATCGGGTCGACCTGCCCAGCGCGGTGCGGCAATCCCTCGCAGCCGGGGTGGACATGGCACTGTGGATCACGACTGACCGGCTCGCCGAGGTACTTGACCACCTCGTGCAGGCCGTCGCAGCCGGCTCCCTACCCGAATCCCGGGTGAACAATGCCGTCGCCCACGTATTGGCGGCGAAGGCCGTCGACCTCTGCTCACTGGGCTGACGGAACTGACGGGTGGTGTTACCAGCTGCTGGCTGACAACCCCCGCCGGATAACCGACGAGGAACGATCAAGATCGTGTCGGGCAGATCCGCTGGCCGCCAGCGTTCAGAAACTTGGCCGTCTGCGTTCAGGATCCCGTGGCCGCCAACAAACGCGCGGTCCGACCAGTCAAGGAGGTCGGGTGGCCCGGGGGTGAGATTCCCCCGGGCCACCCGACTCGTTGATTAGTCACGGCCTTCTTCACCCTACACCTCCCCTCGCCTCTCCCTCGCCCACCTCCTCCCCACCCCCCGTATCTCCGCCACGTCAGTCCACCCGCCCGGTAACACCGGAATAGTGCCGAGCAGATCCACCATCCCGTGATCACCGATTCTTTTCCCACGCAGCACATAGGCCACAGGGTCCCCCCTTCGCCACCGAACAGTAAACCCTTCTTGGCGATGCCGCTCAATAAACACCCACCCTGTCGGTGCCGTACTGGGTGTATACCCGCCTTTGCTGCCCACCTCACACCGTTCCGCCTATGTTCCTGAGCCTGTCTCGCTGACGGAACCAACAGCTTCACCCATTTCCCTGGCAGGGCTCATCGTTCCGCCTTCTGAGACGCCCTCAATAACCACAGGCGTCCTCAGCCCCCGGCTGCGGATACGTCCCGCCATCTCCACCAACCAGTCGCCTAAAGCAAGCTGGTCATCCCGTGAGAGATCGTGCTCTATGACTCCCGCACAGAACGCCCCGCACGCGTCCGTCATACTCCGCAAATCAAGCAGAAGCTGACGGTCGTCGTCAGTCACGGTGTTCCCGGCCTGTCAACCCCGACAGCCTGAGCCTGAACAGCAGATAACGGTTCACCGGATACGCTACTGGGCAAGCTGTCGCTATAACACTCCGGGCACGCCTGCGCAGGATCAGGCGGTTCGCCAGGCAGAGCCGGGCCCCGGCTTCCTGTGCTGAAGTATCGACGGAGGTCGAGGATTGCAAGTCCGCGTCTCCGCACTGGCGAGAACTCCACCCCGCATACCGCCAGTACCCTGCCGCGGCGCAAGTGGCCCCGGTGCGTGTCCTGAGCATTCAGAGATTGCATATACCAGGTCATCACGGCCTCGATCCCTGAGCCGGAATCGAAACACATGACGCACACCGGCCGCGTCCAGGCTCAACCAGGCTTGCAGGCAATACGTCTTGGCCGCGGAGAGCGATATAGCGGCCCGCAGCATGCCGCCCTGCGGCAAGAGCGTCAGGCGTCAAAAGGTGCGCCCGAAAGGTACGGGCGTCAACGACTTCGGCTGCACGGCGGTGCTCAGCTCGCTCAGACCTTTTCCGCTTAATGCTGTGTTTGCCTGGCATGGGTAGGTTCCTCTCGACATAGGTGCGGAAGGCCGGATCAGTACAGATCCGGGTCCGTTTCTCCGCTGGCGTCCATGCGCCCCCTCAGCGCCTGGACGGCACCCAGGACCGGGAGCACCGGACTGGCGGAAGCGGGGGAGGCGTCCCTGGACGAGGGACGCGCCAGCCCAGCGTTCAGCCCGGTCCTGGGGCCGTGAAGATCACAAAAAAGGGTATATCGGTTAGCCGGTATACCCGGTCGGGAATAGGTATATTCACCAGGTTGTATAGGCATATCCGCACCTCCAGAGGCGAGGCAATCCTCGCTCCCAGCGAGGTCCGGATCATGCGCGATGAACGGCCCGTTACACTCTCTATCGGAATCGGTTCAGGACGGGAGGCGACGCGATGGGATCGCGGCGAGCACGGCGGTACTACTGCCGGTGCGGCACACACTTAGCTAAGGACAACACCGATCACCAGTGTGCTCGCTGCCAGCGCACCTCACGGGACAAGTTCATCGCCCCGCCCGAGGTTTCTGCCGAGTTCTGGGGGACCGAGCAGTTCGAGGAAGCCTTCGCCGCTCAGCACATCGGGCGGGTATTCCGGGCCTACCGAACCCACCCGCATCACTATGCGGTCTACGGTCCAGACGGCATCTCCCAAACGCTGCTTGGCCAATGGATCGGTCGGCTCCAACCACAGGTCAGCAAGATCGAAACCGGCCCACCGATCCGCGATCTGGATACCTTGGTGTACTGGGCACGAGTGCTTAAGATACCGCCGCGATGGCTGTGGTTCCGGTTGCCGGAGGACAAGGGGCAGCTGGCTGTTGCGGAACCGAGAGCGAACGATCTCGATACGTGCGACTCGAACGGGTTGCGTGAGTCGCCGGGGGCACAGTCACACGGTGTGCAGTCTGGATTGGAGCCGAGCGGCGAGCACACGGACGATCCCGAGCACGATCCAGTGCTCGTCGCCCCCTGGAACCACCGGGGTACCGTCGATGCAGTTGTCACGCTGAGCGGTGGTGGTCGGGTGAAGCGCCGAATGTTCCTAGTCCTGACCGGCCCCGCCTTGACCGCTCCGGCACACCAGTGGCTGGTGCATGAGCCGGAGCCGTTGGTGTCGGGGCTGGCGGGGCGCCGCGTGTCGGGTGAGTTGGTGAGTCGGTTCAGCGCCATGGTCGCCGAGCTGCGTCGGATGGATGACGTGGCCGGGGGCGGCAGCGTGCTGGCGATGGCCCAGCAGCTCTTCGCGTGGGTTGCTGAGCTGCTCGACCGAGCGTCGTACAACGAGTGCACCGGCCGTGCACTGCACCTGGTGCTCGCCGAGCTGGGGCAGCTGTGTGGATGGGCCTCGTGTGACGGCGGGGACTACGGGCTGGCCCAGCGATATAACATCGCGGCTTTGCGTGCGGCCCATGCAGCTGATGACCGACCGCTCGGTGCCCACATCCTGGCAGCTATGACCAACCAGGCCGCCCGTCGCGGACAGCCTGCAGCAGGTGTGACGTTCATCGAGACCGCGCTGGCTGGGATCCGGGGACAGGCAACGCCAGCCCTGCTCGCCGAGCTACACATCTGGCAGGCGTTGGCTTTCGCCACCCTGCACGATGCCTCGGCCTGTACTGCCGCGATCTCCCAGGCCCACACCCAGGCCGAGCAGCTCAAACCGGACGACGACCCATCCTGGCTGTACTGGCTAGACCCGACGGCGATCACCATCACGGCTGGCAATTGTCACCTGCTTCTCGGCCAGGCTGGGCAAGGAGCTGTCTTACTCGACAAGGGTATTGCCGAGTTGAACGAGTCATTCGTCCGTGACCGGCAGCTCCACTTGACACAGCTGGCCGAGGCTCGGACTCGGCCGGGCAAGCAGCGTGACCTGGAAGCTGCTGCCGGGCTGGGGATGGAGTCGCTCGACCTCGCCGAGAGTTTGGACTCGACCCGAGGGGCTGATCTGCTCCGTGACCTCTATCTCCGGATTAAGGCACACGACACGGTTCCGGCGGTGCGGGAGTTTTTGGAGCGGGTAAAGGGGTTTGTGGAGAGATAGGCACGAAGGCGATGGACCGTGTCGCGATAGGGTCACTAAAGACAAAGCATCGACCCGCCTAGTGTAAAAAGGCTTAGCTGTCACCCTTTGCACCTCCGCGTGGCGGTAGAGCGGTGGTTACTTGCGCAGCCCGGCGGCGAGGGCGTCTTAGTCCCAGCCATGACGACGCTGGTCGTGTTTTTCTTTGCCGATGCGCTCGAGGTGGACGAGCTAGCCGGTGGCATGTCGGGCACCGAGAACACCTCCTTGATTACGAATGCGGCCCCCGAGGGTCCAGCGAGAAGCGGGCATGGGAGACGGCCGTCTTGATCTCGAGTACGGGGTAACCGACGCGCGGTGCGGACCAAGGGCCGATCCATGCTGTTGGGCGGTACCCTGTCGTCGATGATGAGCGCTGATACAGCGTGTCCTGGATCTGTTCGATCGACTCAGCAGATCATCGAACACCCGTTCGACGCATCCGCTCCACCGCTGGACGATAACACCAGCGGCCGCGCGGCTGCGTTCATCCGTGGCGAGCGTGGTTGGGGTGAGGACATGGCGGCGCGAGGAGCCCGAGCGCGCCGGCCCGGTCGCACGGACGGTCTTCGGGCGTCGCGGGTTCAGCGGACCCGGGGCCGACGTCACCGGCGCAGACTCAGCGCAGGCCGGGGTGGCGGCCCGCGGCTTGCGCTCGACCCCGTTCCGGGGCTGCCAGAACACCCCGGCGCTGGTGCTGGACGTGGGAGACCGGGTCACGCACGACTAGTACGGCCTGGGCACCGTGGTGGCCACCGACGGCAGCGGCCCCGGGGCCACCGCGACCATCGACTTCGGTTCCTCCGGGACGGTCCGGCTGATGCTCATCGGCGGGGTCCCCTGGTAAAGCTTTAGCGCGCCGGCGCCGGGAGTTCGTCACCCGAGGCGGCCACTCCGGCGTCAGTCGGGTCTACCACCGCGCAGCAGGCCGAGGATGGTGTCCAGCTTGCCGTCCATCTCCGTCAGCTTGCCGTCCATCTCCGTTACCTTGCTGTCCATCTCCGTTACCTTGCTGTCCATCTCCGTTACCTTGCTGTCCATCTCGGTCAGCCGGTTGCCTTGCCGACGCTGGGTCGCTGCGATGTCAGCCAACATCTCATAGATCGACTGGACGTCGTTGTCGAGCTGCTTGACCTTGCGCTCGATCCCCACCGGCATCGTCATGCCCGCCAGCCTACGGCGCACGGTCCGCAGCGTTGCACGCACCTCTTGGTGATGCCGCGTGATGCCGCTGCAGCGGCGCCGGGCGGGGCATGATGGGCCAATGGCGGCAGCTGACATCACAGCTCAAACTGTGAATGGACACCTCGCGGCCTGCTGTGCCTACATTTAAGCGCTGCTGCGGGTACTCACCGCGAGGTGAGCCAGGCCATGATGCCGTCGGCGATGGCAGCCGCGTAGCGGGCGCGGCCGTCCGGTGTGGACACCAGTGCGGCGTCCTGCGGGTTGCGCATGTTGGCGCACTCGACCAGCGCTGCCGGGATCTCCGCGAGGTTCAGCCCGGCGATGTCCGACCGGGCGTCCAGCCCACCAGAGCCGATGTAGCCAGCGGCGGAGAAGCCGCCTCTGCGCAACGCCCCGGCCAGCGCTTCGGCCAGAGCGACTGACGGTGGGCCCTGGCTGGCGTTCAATGGCGGGTCGGAGTAGGCGACGTGGAAACCGCGCCCGGACGGCGCCGCTCCGTCGGCGTGGATGGAGACCACCGCGTCGGCGCCCGCCCGGTTCGCGATCGCGGCGCGGTCATTCACGCAGGGGCCGACCCCGGCGTCGTCGGGTCGGGTCAGCACCACCTGCACCCCGCGTGCGGTCAGCGCATCGCGGACCCGGAGTGCGACGTCCCAGTTGAAGGCGTGCTCAGGGTAGCCGCGGTTGGTGGAGGTGCCGGTGGTGTTGCACGCCTTGGTGCCGCCCCGGCCGTTGGGGACCGGGCGGTTGATCTCCGCCGGGTGCGACGCGTTAGCGCCGTTGTGTCCCGGGTCGAGCACCACCGTTCTCCCTGCCGGCATCGTGGGTGGTGCGGGGTCGGGGCTGGCTGCTGGTGCCGTGCCCGGCGACAGGACCGACGGCGAGGCGGCGGGGGCGGTCGGCGGTTGGACTGTCCCGCATGCAGCGAGCGCAACCAGGCACGAAACGAGCACCCGCAGCAGGACGCCGCGCAGCGCCGGGCGTCGTATCCGATGTGGATGAGGTGTCATCGCACCGAGACGGCTATCTCAGAGATCGCGACCTTGTCGAACGGTTCTTGGCCGCCGGTGGCTTCCCCGCGCACACTGCTAAGAATGGTGATCGTCATATGACTGGTGGATACGTTGGGCAGGGAAACGGTCTGCGTGGAACGATCGAGGGCGCCAGTGCCGAGGCTCTGAGTGACGGTGCTGCCGTCATCGAAAGTGTAGCTGACGGCGGAAATACGCCGGTTCTGAGCGTAACGGTCGGTGCCGTCGGAAGGG